>DIQC01000093.1 GCA_002426495.1 Thermacetogenium sp. UBA5472 | reverse complement strand
AATTTAACAGGGAATTCAGGTAAATATTGATACTTTACAGTTCAGAGAAGATGATGGAGATCGAATTAGTGTCAACCTGTTGTTATCCCGGCATCGACGATATAGGGGATATCCAAAAAACACCGGCGAGCCTTCAGGAAGTTTACGATTTAGGGAAGAAATTGGGGAGCTAGCTGGTCTGGGGAGATGGCGGGGATTGTTCTGGCGATCTCTTCTATGGGGTATTCTGGTAATTTGGATATCACCGGAACCTTCCCCGTGATATCTGATTTGGAAAAAAATGCAGCGGGAAGTGTTTGTTATTTTACCTGTTGCCTATAGCTCTTCAAACCAGTTTTAATAAAAGTATCGATTGTTTGCTGTATGCTACACCAATCTTCCTTTGGCATGCGAGCATAACGCTTGGCAATCGTAAAACAGCCGCTAATCTGGAAGTAATAAATCGACTCAATTTGTACCCTTAGCAAGGTTGTGTGCTCCTTCATATACTCCACAAAGTCACCCACGAAAAACTTTGTGGCCTTGTCGATAATACGAGCTGTCAATGTGTCATCCATAATAATACAGCGATATTTTTTATTTTCACGGATGAAATGGCAAAAAGGTATGCCACATTGTACCTCTTCCGTCAAAGACAGATGTACCAAAAGACTAGAGACTTCACTGAACATCTCCTCTATCAGTTCATCAAGGACCGTACTAATGTTGCTATAGTGACGATAGAATGTACCTCTGCTGATTTCCGCCTCCCTGCACAACTCTGCCACAGTGATTGCGTTATACGATTTCATCTGTTTGACTCGCAAAAATGCTTCCTTTATCACACTCTGTGTATAAAGTGTCCGTCTATCAATCTTTTTATTAGATGTTTTTTTCATATAGATAACCCTCCAAAAACCCTCACACTATGTCTAGAAACATTTTCGGTGTTCATAAACATACAACATGTATATTATCTTACGAATTCCAATATCTGTCAATCAAAAGGCAAAATATGAGAAATCGTTCAGCTTCAGAACCTCTCAGGGCTTGTTAATGAGACATAAATCGGCTACGATTAATTTAATAACCCAACTTTCACAGCAACAAACAGCCAGCCATTTCTTGAAAAACTAAGGTAATTTCCGATTAATAGCCAATCAACCTACGCATCTCCTGCTCAGCCAGATGCCGTTTAGCAGGAACTGCTCTAACAAAGAGAGGAACTTCTGAAGTACATCTCCCTAGCTGATATTCTAGAACATTTCGCAATCTATAACCTTTTATCGGAGCTATGAATTTTCTTGAATGAAAGTTGAGTTTAAATGTTGGGGGGCCGAAGATATGGAAATGGGAACCTTATTGTTTTTGATTATCATTGTTTGTTTGGGTGCTTTTGTTCATGGAATTACAGGATTCGGTGTCGGTATTTTTTTGATGCTTTTTCTTCCTTATGTTTTTAGTTATCAGACGTCTGTTGGCATTGTTGTGATCTGTGCCTCTGTGATTAGTGCTGTGCTTTTGTTCAATACATGGAAAAGTGTAGAAATAAAAAAGATCTTGCCTGTTATTATCCCCGTTGTAATCATACAAATTATCAGCACTTATTTTCTGTTTGCATTAGATGATCATGTGCTAACGATTGTGCTGGTTGTCATCCTGCTTTTCTTCGCAGGTTTGTTCTTCCTTTCCGACATAAAATGGCATGTAAACGTCTCTGCTCCTAACAGCATCCTGGCTGGTTGCCTAACTGGCGCCTGCAACATTCTCGGCGTAGGCGGGCCTCCCTTAGGGTACTACTATCACAGTATGTTTGATGACAATATTAAATATCTTGCCAATCTGCAGGCAACTTTACTCATCTCATGCGGATTGCTTCTAGTTCAGCATATCATCGAAGGCAATATCACTTTGGTCACTTTTGAGTACTCTGTCATCGCCAGTGCAGTCTGCGTTTTGGTTCTGTTTCCCACTTTGAAAGCATTCAAAAAGCTGGATAGAAGCAAGCTGACGAAAATTATCATTGTATCTCTGATTGTGATGGCCATTATTAAAATCGTTTTCTAAGAGTGACTAGCAAGGGCTGCACTTGGGTTGCGCTTATCCTCGCCTATCATATAAGGATACATTGCTTCTTATTCCTCCATCGTAAAGTAGTTCTCCAGCTTGAGAGCGCTGTGTTTATGATGAAACTAAGGTTACCACTTCTGCATGTGAATACTTTGGTGCCTTTTACGACCCATTCAAGCTTATGAATGAAGAAATGCAACAGGAACCGTCCCCACTGCATCTTTTGGTGCGGAAGGCGGGATTTGAACCCGCATACCTTTTCAGGCACTAGTCCCTCAAACTAGCGTGTCTGCCAATTCCACCACTTCCGCATTTTATGAAATTTGTTATTGAAATGATTCTAATTCCGATATGTCATCAACAATATAGAATTATACGCAACATCTACATTTTTGTCAACCTTGGCTTTAGGCGATTATTTAATTTAGCAGCCGGAGCATCCACTACAACTGCTCTTGGAGCATCCTCCTGATGCAGAACTCCCAGCACTATCACTACCGGAACTTCCTCTCAAAATTGAAACACCTGTGAACAGTTGTTGGAGGTTGCCGCTTTGACAGGAAGGGCAAACAGCCTCTAACCTCCCGGATACTGTAGTAAATAATGAAAAGCGATTGCCGCATTTTTTGCATTCAAAATCATATGTTGGCATTCTCAAGCACCATCCTTTCCTATTTCATTGTAATACTAGATTCCAATAGTGTAAAGACACTCGGCACTATTCTATTCCTTTATAATCCGGCTTCCGCCACAAGACGCTGACCCTAAGGCTTACTTCTTTCTGACCAGGCGCTCAGTAGGAGTTTCGCCAGGAATCCGTCCCCTCTTAGCCAGGGGTTCCCCATTTATCTCTTTCAGATCAAGTGTCATATCTATAGGACGAGCAGCGGAAATGTAGCTGCCTACTCCGAAAGCATTGGCACCAGCTTCACTCAAAAGCTTAATACGCTCCGGAGTGAGCCCACCGGAGACAAAGATATTTACATGGGAAAAACCTTTTTGATCAAGACGTGCTCTGGTCTCCTTTACCAGATCCAGGGTAACACCCCCTCGTTCTCCGGGTGTATCCAGGCGCACACCATCCAGATCATCGCCAAGTGCTTCGGCAACCCGAAGCGTTTCCTCTGCTTCATCTTTAAATGTATCTACCAGCACTGTTCGTGGGGCATCTGCAGGCATTATTTCATTATAAGCCTGGGCTGCTTTAACGGTATCACCAATGATCAGAATCATGGCATGGGGGATCGTTCCCTGGGGTTCACGCCCCGCTAGTTTAGCCGCTAAAATACAGCTGGCACCGTCACAACCGCCGATGATCGCTGCCCTTTCCATAACCGGAGCCACTGCAGGGTGAATGTGTCGTGCCCCGAAGCATGTAACCGGCTTACCATCGGCAGCATCCTTGACTTCTCGGGCAGCTGTAGCCCAACCTGAAGAACTGGCCATAATGCCTAACAAAGCTGTTTCATAAACACCGAATTCTTGATAACGCCCCTTGATCCGCAGCACTACTTCTTTAGACTGCATGGGTGTCCCTTCGGGAAGTGCCCAGATCTCAACATCCTGATTTTGCAGAAGCCGCATAACTTCTTCACTGCCTGCGAAAATACCATCTCTGCGGCAGAATGCCTCTGCAGTCACCGGTGTTTCAGCTAGATCAAGATGGCTTAAAATCTCCTGGGTTCTGACAAAGTAGATGTCAGATGTCTCTCCGCGCAATATTTCCTCCGGGGTTGCGGAAAATAATTTGCGATTAGGATTTACTTTTATCTTCTTAACATCAGCCATTGTTTCAAGCAGAGATTCTACCAACACACAAGCCCCTTTCAAATATAAGCTATATTGAATTTCTGCAAAATTGTCCTAATATCCTCTATAATTCATACAAATATTGATATATTTCATAATTCCTCAGGACCGATCTAAGATAATCCCTGGTTTCTGGAAAGGGAATACTCTCTAGATCATGCATCGTGCCCTCCCACCTCTCCGATTCCAACCATGCGCTCACATTTCCCCTCCCCGCATTGTACGCGGCAAGAGCTGTTACCACATCCCCATCGAATTCCTCTAGGAGATTGGAGAGATACCAGCCTCCAATCAATAAATTGACGTCAGGCTGGTAAAGCAAATCTGCATGGAAACCATCATATCCCATCTGTTGGGCTGCCCAGTCTGCTGTACTGGGCATGACCTGCATCAGGCCCACTGCTCCCGCATCTGAACAGGCATCAGGATTAAAGCCGCTTTCAACCTCTGCAACAGCCGCCAATAGAAATGGGTCCACACCATAACTGGCACCTACCTCAACCATTTCTTGTTTGTACGGCCAGGAGTAAAAAGCCTGCAAAAACCATTTAGCCTGCAGCAAATAAACAATACCGACCAGAATTAACAGTATAATCAAGAACAGGCGTAGCCGCCTGAAACTCACAACCATCTTTAACTCCCTATCACTAAAATAACATTACCGACCAAGAGCTATTTCCTGCCAAAACCCCTCTACCTGTTGTTTAGTTTCATTTATGGTAAAGCGGTTATCAATGACCCGGTCAGCCCTCTTTATCTTTTTCTCTAGCGGCATTTGGGCTTGTATGTGGCATTTTGCCTCTTCTACTGACAGGTTGTCCCTTTTCATAAGCCGCTCAAGCTGTGTATCATCATCGACTGCCACAACCCAGACCTGATCCACCAATCTTTCCATCCCCAATTCCAGGAGAAGAGGAGCATCAAGAACCATAACTCCGCCTTGGCCTGACTCTCGATACTCCTTTAACAGCTTTTCAATCTCCTCCGCAATATAAGGATGTGTGATCTTATTCAATTTATCCAGTTGATCAGGATCAGCAAACACAATGCTGCCTAGTTTCTTTCTCTTAAT
>DIQC01000011.1 GCA_002426495.1 Thermacetogenium sp. UBA5472 | reverse complement strand
GCGTTGCTTATCTTATCACCGTCACTCGGTGTGTGTCAAGACATTCTTTTGATTCTCTTTCGCCGCTCGGGTGTGCTCTGTATCTGCACTTCCTTGGCAGCTGTCTTGACTGCTGTCTGAGACAGCGTTGCTTATCTTATCACCGTCGCTCGGTGTGTGTCAAGACCATTTTTTATCTATTCTGTTTATATCGCATTAATAATATACCACCATCCCAACCATTCATGCAACAATAAATTCAATAACTTTCAATATATAATCACTATGCCTAAAATCCCAATCTCACATACGTTTCAGGCACCTGGCCTACGATGATCGTGTCAGTAATCGGAACCTGAGTGCCAACATCGATCTGAGATGTTATCAAGGGCACAACCACTCTGACCTGGCTTTCAATGTTGAGATAAAGACGATGGCGAGTTTGGTTAATACCTGCCTCTGTAAAAGTGTCTGATACAGATGTTTTGACCGTACCGATTGGACGAATATTTACCTTAATGCCAGGTCCGTAATTGGCCAGCAGTTGACTGCCCAATACCTGTCCCAGAGGAATTGAAAACTCTTTATTCTCCAACTTTTTCAGGTCATCATTTATATATAATGTGGTATCGGAAGCCAACTGGTTGATGCGAACAATATTCGGTTGCATCAAAACAATACGCCCCTGCGAATCTTTCTGCACAAAAACCAGATCCTGATAATTGACAGAATCAGCTATCTTATGCTTTACAGCGTTGTTTATCGCTTCTGTGGCAACTTGGCGCGCTTTTGCCTCTCCGATCTGCTTGATAGTGGGTTTTAAATTGCGTTCGACAGTAAACAATGTCAGCAATAAAAGGCAGCCAGTTATTCCTAGAACAACTAAGGCAATACTCAATCTCGGCACCCGGCGACAGTAGAAAAAATGCATACGTCGAAACAGCACATCCACCCCTCCAGAAACAACATCACATTATATGTTATGCTTGCATCCTAGAAAGGGTTCCATATCTTTGCCTTATAGTATAAGGCGAGCAAACTTTCTCTTGCCCACCTGAATGATCATCCCGCTGTTCACCACAACACGGTATTCAGAATCTGTCATTTTTTCCCCGTCGATCTTCACTGCGCCCTGCTTAACAAAACGCTTACCTGCTGAGGTGCTGTTGGCAAGACCTATAAGAGCTAGCAGTTTGGGAAGCCAGATGGTACCCTCAGTGGATGTTTCCTCTGCAGGAATCTGAACATCTGGTATTTCCTCTGGAAGATTGCCCTGCTGGAAAACAGAAACAAATTCTTGCTCAGCATCAATTGCTGCATCTTTGCCGTAATACATAGTAACAAGTTCCCTGGCCAATTGCATTTTGACATCCCGTGGGTGATGAGAACCACTCGCTAGATTATCTTGAATTTTATCAACTTCCTCATTAGACACCGGTGTAACCAACTGAAAGTATCTTACGATAAGTTCATCTGAGATCGACATGGCCTTCCCGTAGATTTCTTTAGGGGGTTCTGAAATACCGACGTAGTTGCCCAAGCTCTTGCTCATTTTCTGCACACCGTCAAGCCCTTCCAGGATGGGCATGGTAATCGCTACCTGGGGTTCCTGTCCAAACTCACGCTGCAGATCACGCCCCACCATCAGGTTAAACTTCTGGTCAGTGCCACCCAGTTCTAGATCAGCTTTAAGGGCTACAGAATCATAGCCCTGCATCAGGGGGTAGAGGAATTCATGAATCCCAATCGGTATGCCTTCTTTATACCGGCGTTCGAAGTCGTCCCGCTCCAGCATTCTGGCTACAGTATATTTCGCAGCCAGAGCAATCACATCAGCAAAGTTGAGTTTTTTCAACCAGGCGCTGTTGTAAACCAACCGCGCTCGGTTCAGATCGATAATCTTACCGGCCTGTTCCTTATATGTGGCAACATTATGCTGAATTTCTTCATCAGTCAGCTGTTTACGTGTTTCCGACCGCCCTGACGGGTCACCAATCCGCCCCGTAAAATCCCCTAAAATAAGAACCACATCATGCCCCAACTCCTGAAGTTGACGCATCTTATGCAGGACTACCGTATGGCCCAAGTGGATATCAGGAGCAGTAGGATCCATGCCTAATTTGACCTTAAGCGGCCTATCCTCTTTAATGGAACGCTCAAGTTTTTTAACCAGTTCATCTTCAGGAATGATCTCAGCTGTGCCCCTTCTGATGATCTCCAACTGTTTGTCAATGTCTTTGACCAAATCTGACAATTCTATAATCCTCCCCATCTAACTTGCTACTTAATAATCTTCAGTTTAAAATATCATTCTTTTCCACTTCTTACAAGGGATAACCCAACCTTAACAAGCCCAGCCCATTAAAGATTTGCCTCCAAAATATTAACCAAATCCGCATACATGGCTTTCCTCGGGTTTGCTGCCAGAGAACCGGAGGGAAGTGCAGCTTCTGCAAGACCCGGAATATCTTCCTCTTGCAGCCCTACCTCTCCCAGCTTTGCAGGTATCTGCAGTCGTTTCTGCAGCATCCGAACAAAATGCACCAAACGTTCAGCAGCATCAGCTGAACCGGCATCTACCTCTGCCAGGTGCAGTTCTTTTGCCACCCGCGCATACTTTTCAGCAACCGCGATCATGTTGAACTCCATAACTTGAGGGAGAAGCACTGCACAAACCAACCCATGTGCAAGGTGATAGGACACCCCTAGCGGATGAGCGAGAGCATGCACCAGACCAGCCCGGGCATTGTTGAGAGCGATACCTGCCATCAAACTACCCAAAGATACCTGCTGACGCGCATCCTTATCTCTGCCCTTAGAATACGCTGAGTAGAGATTACGGCATATCAGAACAACTGCTTCTATGGCCAAGCCGTCAGTCATCGGAGTGGCCCACCGTGATGTATAAGCTTCCAGGGCATGTGTAAGCGCATCCATACCTGATTGGGCAGTAATCTGGCGGGGCATAGTCATCGTTAAAACAGGGTCAACTAAAGCAATACTTGCCTGCCACCAATCCCACCTGATGCTCTGCTTTTTCCCTGTATCCAGATCTCTTAAAACAGCGTTCTTAGTCACCTCTGCCCCACTGCCTGCTGTTGTAGGCACTGCTATCCAGGGAAGCACACGCTGCTCAGGCTCCCTTCCTTCGAAATATTCCTTAACTTTGCTATCCTCGTAATATAGGCCGGCAGCAGCCTTTGCCACATCCAGGACACTCCCCCCGCCAACCCCGATCACCATATCTACCTCATATTCACGGGCAATCTTCAAGCTTTCCTCAACACTCTCTATAGTTGGTTCAGGAGCGATCCCACCGTAATAAACAATCTCCAATCCGGCAGCTTCCAATGGAGAAATGACCCGCTCGATCATCCCGCTCGCTTGAAGGGAACCTTTTCCCATGCATAACAGGAGCTTTTTACCGAAAATGCTGGCTTCCGCTCCAAGTCGCCAGACACAGCCAGGCCCAAAGATAATCTGCGGCACCAAAAAATCAAAAAGCAATCAACACGCCTCCCAATAAGTTAACACCTCTAGCAGTAGCAGCCGGCAGCCAGCCCTCCACCGATGATCAGCTCGGATTTTTTCGACATAATCCGATACTCCTCCCCCAGCCTACAATACAATTAGAACTACAGGTCGATTATTTCTCATCCAAAGACCCGCAGTTCTAATCTATTATATATCACAAATTGGTGCTCGGATAGACCTCATGCTGCCCGGCAGTGCTGACGCATCAAAAAACAACCGCGTACCTGCCCTCCCCTGTCACCTTTTTCTTTTTATCGGCGAGGTGTTCCGGCATATCTGATTCTTAAAGACTCGGACAATTCCCGGTCAACACTCACCAGATCATCGCTATTAATTTCATTGACCGCGTTCTTGCCCAATGCCTGTGCTGCCAACCGCATCTCTGCAATACATGACTGAAGAAAATTGGCCAGACACTGTGCTGCCCGGTCCACATCCAATTCATCCTTTAAGGTACCGTCATAGAGAATCAACTGAGGTGGAGTTGTTTGGGGAAGTGGTTTGATCACTTGCGTGTGAAGTGCAGCGGTAATAGCTATCGATCCGATGTATACAGCATCTGCTCCCAGTGCCAAGGCCTTCAAAAAGTGACCGGGGGTTTTCAACCTGCCGGAAGCAATTACAGTAAAGCGGTTGCGCATGTTATTATCCTCAAGCCACTGGATCGCCCGCGGCAGACAGTAGAGCAGGGGAAGCCCCAAATTATCTTCAAGTGTCACCGTTGCTCCTGCCGTACCCCCACCAAATCCATCGATCACTATAAAATCAGCATCGGTTTTAGAGATCACTTCAAGTTCATACTCAATATAATCGGAACCCGCAATTTTTACACCAACAGGAACATCATATTCGGATTTCAGACCATTGATCAAATTGATGATGTCCTCTACTGAAGCAGTGCCAGGCATGCGGGCGTGGATAACAGCATCCTGGCCTTTCTCGATATTCCACAGCTTTCTCAACTCTGGACCAACCTTATCGGATTTGGTCGTCTCTGTCACTCCACCACCCCAGGCCGCCTGGCCAAACTGTACCTCAATGGCATCTACAAGTTTAAGCTGTTCTGGGGTATTCAGCCACCCGCCGCGATTATACTGCCCGATAAGATATTTTGCTGCCTTGCGTTCCTCATCTGTAACCGCAGATTCCCCTGTGTTGGTTGCTGTGCCTGCCTGAGTTGCCCCCTTAGCCAAAGCAACTTTAAAGGGGAGACTTACTGAAGCACCATAAGACATTCCAGTAATCATGATTGGGATATCCAAATTTAGCGGTCTGTCAGCCTGAGGGCCGATCACAGTCTGTGTGTTGATTTGGTTGGGATCCTCTGCTGGAAGTTGAAATAATTGCTTAGGATTCAGCAATACCTTTTCCCAGGGATCCAGGTTAACCGGACTACCCAGGGGCCTTTCCAGTGCCTTGCCGGTTTCGGCCCTCATACCCGCCTCAACGATGGCTCTGGTTGAGAGCTTTTCCGACGCGGTCACAGCGACAAAGGGATTATCCGCATACTTTGCAGTGAGCATTTTTTCCATGGCGTCATCCATTAATGGGTCCGCCATCTTTGACAACATCCAGTTCAGCATTCAGAAGGGCCTCCTTGTATTTGTTTAATGGTTGTCGTTTAGCTGGAAAAAAATAATTGAAAAGAATTGTTCTCTTAGTATGGACTAAAAACAACAATATTAATAAAAAAAGCCAGGGTTTTGCCTGGCATTTATTAGATATATAGTTCAAGCTCATATGTCGGTTCACACATACTGAAAGGGATTTGTCTTGACCTGGGAAACCATTACTGTAAGTTCATCCTCAGCTTTTTTTGCCTTTTCTTTAATATAATCGGCCAGCACAGGCACAACTACCTGCTCAGTCGCATAGTGCCCGGCATCCACCACCGCAATCCCCTGCTCCAGGGCATCCAATGCTCCATGATGCTTGACATCCCCTGTTAAATAAACATCAGCACCACATTTTAAAGCACAGTCAAGGAACATCATCGCACTCCCGCCGCACAAGGCAACTTTGGAGATGTTTCTCTTCGGGTCTCCACTTATCTTCACCAATTCCAACCCCAAGCAATCCTTAACCTTTTGTGCAAAATCAGCAAGATTCATGGTTTCAGAAAGTTTTCCTACCCTGCCAAAACCCTTCCTGGGCCCCTGATTTTCGAGAGGATAGATATCATAAGCAACCTCTTCATAGGGGTGAGTTGCTGTCATCTCTTTCAGTACATTTTCCAGCTTTTTTTGAGGAACAATGGTCTCGATCCGGTATTCCACAACTTTCTCCAATTCTCCGCTCTGCCCAATAAAAGGGGTTGTCCCCTCAAGGGGACGAAATGTCCCAGTTCCCTCTAATTGAAAGGTGCAGTCAGAGTAATTACCTATCCATCCTGCGCCCTGAGAACACATTGCCTGGCGTACCTGGTCCTCATAACCCTTGGGTACAAAAACAACAACCTTGTACAGCTTTTCATCACTACTGGTAAACAACAGATCAATATCTACAAGTCCCAAACGATCAGCCAGAATGTCATTGATTGCCCCATTAGCTGCATCTAGATTTGTATGTGCAGCATATAAAGCAATCCCATTTCGAATTAACCGATAAATAAGAGAGGTTGGATAGAGATCTGATCTCAGATAAGGAATGGGATCACGATATAGAGGATGATGAGAGACGATCAACTGAACATTTTCCCTGATCGCTTCATCTATCACCTCCCCTGTGACATCAAGTGTTACCAAAACCTTGCGCACCTCATCAAAAGGTGAACCCACCAAAAGCCCTATCCGATCCCTTTTCTCTGCCAGATCGGGTGAAGCCCATTCTTCGATCCAGTCAAATATCTGTCGACATTTCAGTGACATTTTCTATTGTCCTCCTGTATAACAAAATTTTGCGCCGCCATTCCTGGCGCATTATTTTTGCAGCTGGAGTTTTGGCGTGCCGCAGTGATTTTAATACATTTTCCGCTAGTCTTGTCTTCTCCTGGAGAAATGGTATGAGGAGTGGGTGTTTCTTTTCTACAAGACGAGGTCCTACATCAAGCAGTTCTTCTTCCTGTCTGCCCAGGTTCTTGTCAATAGCAAACGCACTAACATTCATTGTGTGTTCGGCAATAATTATTTCATAATAATTGTCGTTTTCCAAAACCAGATCCTCATCAATGATCTCCCAGTTATGAGCAAATAACCATCTCCGTACAATACCTGCCCCCCTTTGGGGCTGCAGAATTATCCGCACAACTTCATCCAGCACATCAGATGATGTCTCTAGAATATCTCTTATTTTAGCGCCACCCATTCCTGATATAATGATCACATCCGCTTCCCCTCGGTTAAGCGGCTCCAGGCCATCCCCCTGCCTTATCTCTATCTTATCAGTTAATTTGTAAAGATAAATATTAGCCCTTGCAGATTCCAGCGGACCTGATGTGAGATCACAGGCAATCACATATGGTGATATTTCTTGAGTGACCAAATAAATGGGCAGCAAAGCATGATCTGTACCAATATCAGCCACAACACGCCCCCAGGGTACATAACCGGCAATTCTGGAGAGCCGCTCAGACAGTATCATGTCGATAACCCCCTTGCACCACTTCCCAACGCGAAAAACTAGGAATGGAAATCTGCTTGAACACAGGTGCCAATGCCCCCGCGGGGCCGGAAGTCTGCCTTTACAGTGAGGGTAACAGGGTTCAAGAGCTTTACCAGGTCTTCTTTCACCCGGTTCACGACATGTTCCTGTAAAATCCCTACATTACGGAAGGAATTAAGATAGTATTTCAGAGATTTGAGTTCAACAAGCATATCCCGAGGAATGTAAGTTATCGTCAGTTCACCGAAATCAGGCAGCCCTGTCCAGGGACAGACAGAGGTAAACTCCGGATAGATATAGGCCACTTCTGTGGCACTGCCTGGATATTCGAAAGGTATCGCTTCCAATGTCTCTGTATCAATTGCTTCATATGTATCCACATCCCAACGCCTGACATCTTTTTCTTTTTCTTGACTCATCTACTGCCTCTCCCCTTTATAAAGTAGTCTAATGCTGTCCTTGTTGTCCTTATAGATCAATCCACTCCCCCTGTAGGAGACGAGCGTCCGGCAATCTTTACATATTATTTATTTATAGCAGGATCAGAGCACTACGAAATAACACCATCATTTTACATAGTATATAGCATTTTCTAGCACAATATCAATATTCCCTGTTCACACATAAAAATAACCTCAGCCAGATATGATTAATTAGAGGCTCATCTCAGCTCCCAATTATAACCCATAATTAGTGTCACCAGAAACAACATGATAATAAATCCCCTGCAATTGGCAGGAAAATGTGGCTCCGGTGTAAAAGATTATGGTATAAACTGATGAAGCATTAGGGGTGAAGAAATGATGCACACAGGCCTTGTCCTTGAAGGCGGTGGGATGAGGGGACTCTACACAGCAGGGGTATTGGACTTTTTCCTTGAAAAAGAAATACTCTTCGATTATGTGATAGGGGTTTCAGCTGGTGCCAGTAATGCAGTATCTTATATTTCCCGGCAAAAAGGGCGTAATAGAATAGTCAATACCACTTTTATTGATGACTGGCGTTATATGAGCTTAAAAAACCTGGTCAAAGAGGGTTCTCTTTTTGGTATGGATTTTATCTTTGAAGAAATCCCCAACCATAAAGTGCCCTTTGATTATGAAACATTCCACAATTCACCTGTTACTTTCAAAATCGGTGTCACTGACTGCAAAACAGGAAAAGCCTTATATTTTGATAAGGGGCAGGTAGATAAAAAATTCACTATTCTGCGAGCCACAATTTCTGTTCCGTTTGTTTCACCTATTGTTCATTTTAGAGGGTACTACCTGTTGGATGGAGGGATCACAGAACCCATCCCTATTCACCAGGCCATCACTGATGGTTATCAGAAGAATATAGTGGTCTTAACCCGCAACCATGGTTATCAAAAGAAACCGCTCAGCACACCACAGCGTTTATTGTTACAAAAAAAATACCGAGATTACCCCAATCTGATCACCGCTATGCTGAATCGATACCAGATTTACAATAAAACTCTGCTTTACCTAGACCAATTGGAACAAAAGGGGAAGATTGCAGTGATCAGACCCTCAAAAAAATTAACTGTAGACCGCTTTGAAAAAAACCCTGAAAAATTGAATGCTCTATATGAGCAGGGTTATCATGACGCAACTGCATCTTATGATAGAATCAAAAAGATCATCGATTAATATATTCCACACCTGGCTTTTGCCTGTAAGGTATTAGCAATCCTCAACGATTCTCCCATCAGTGCTGATGGTGACAACCCTCCAGGGAATCATAGTCTCGCTGTCAATCATAGCTTTTTTGACAGAGTTTACAAGCCCACTGCAGCAGGGTACTTCCATACGTAAAACAGTGACACTCTTGACATTATGTGCTTTCAAGATCTCTGTCAATTTCTCAGAGTAGTCAACACTGTCCAGTTTCGGGCAGCCGATCAGGGTGATTTTATTGCGCATAAAGTCATTATGAAAATTACCATAGGCATAGGCTGTGCAGTCCGCGGCAACCAATAGATGCGCATTATCTAAATAAGGAGCATTAACTGGCACTAACTTGATCTGGCAGGGCCATTGGGTTAACTGGGATTCCACTGCCGGTGCTGCTACAGGAACAGGATGTGCAACTGGGTCCTCTCTGGGTTTCTCTCTTTGTATTGTTTTCACCTGTGTACCGGGGCAGCCACAGGCCAAAGTGTCTGGCAGTGTGTCTGGTGAATCACATTCACATTGTTTTGCCTCCATGTTTTTCTTTACCGCCTCTTCGTCAAAAAGATCAGCTTCCCGCTCCTCTATAGTAATAGCCCCAGCCGGGCATTCGGGCAGGCAATCCCCCAAACCGTCACAGTAAGATTCAGATACCAGTTTTGCTTTGCCACCGACTAGCTGCAATGCGCCCTCATGGCAGGCATCCACACAGAGACCACAGCCATCACACTTCTCTTCATCGATATGCACGATTTTCCTTTTCATTGAACTACCTCCCTTATTCATCATATTCTTTGTTC
>DIQC01000102.1:11197-11494 GCA_002426495.1 Thermacetogenium sp. UBA5472 | reverse complement strand
GAAACGATATCCTTCTCCTGCAGATTCCGTTTGACAGACGCTCGATTCTGTTGTAATATACAATCTGTGAAATAAATGCCCGACTGCAGAGGATGCAGAGGGGACGGTTTCTGTTGCATTCTGGTGATTACTTTCACTATGCCGAGGCATAGGCAGTTGATAGAGCAGCTGACTCTTAATCAGAAGGTTCTGGGTTGTTTTCCTTTATAGCCGAAGCCCAGGTATAGTGCCAGGCTGGAGCACAGGTAGCACAGGTAAAGAATAAAATATATGGGCCATTAGCTCAGTTGGCAGAGC
>DIQC01000102.1:3037-11039 GCA_002426495.1 Thermacetogenium sp. UBA5472 | reverse complement strand
ACCTGACTTTTAATCAGGGTGTCACAGGTTCGATTCCTGTATGGCTCACCAGTAAAAACCCTGCAGGCATAAGCTTTGCGGGTTTTTTTCGTTTCTGGAGAAAGAGCAGAAAGAGGCTGAAACAGGCTCAGAAAGGCTGTGAAAGTTTGGGGCCAATAAGCGGCATCGGCACGCTACATAACTTAACGAAAAACCGGAACATCTTTTTATAGAGTCAAGCTAGGCAGAGGCTAACAACCCTGTATCTATGCGCTTCTGGCGATATAAGTAGTCCAATTTATATAAAATAAGGCGTGACGAAATAGCGATACCTTATGCCATATTATCGGCATAAGGCGGGGCTGCACAGCCTGATTATTTATAATTAGGAACTGCTTAAGCTCATGTCTCTTCATGTTTCTTGCCGTTATCACCGATACTAGGGCATGTTTTTATAAATGTTTCAATACTCTTGTATGACAGTATACATATATGAATAGCACCTGCTACCTATGCTGTGTCGCCGAATATTTATCTCACTCACCAGAATTGCCCCTCTATTCTGATGAAAAAATGGCGCATGGCATGATTATTGCAACTATTCTTATCTTAGTCCTATTTACAATTACACTAGAAGATGAGGTACGAGAATGAAAATTAATTGCGAGTACTGGAAAGATTATGATTCGATCAGTGGACCTATTAGTTATTGTGAAATCGCAGCTTTTGGACATAAGCTAACTGCCGAAGAGCTAGAGGAGATCGGCTGTACAGAGGAAAAACGCAAAGTTTGTAAAACGGTGATGAATTTCGCAATAGGTGATGCGGAAACTCCACAACCTGAACCTGCCCCTCAACCAGTAACTGTGGCGCTTCCTAATGCTTGTGATTCGCCTAAAGCTGTTGCGGCAACTACTGTGGGAAATGCCGAAAAAAAGGCTGTATCGCCGTTCTTTAATCTGCTTGTACTGGGGATTCTGGCCGGCTGCTATATTGCTTTAGCCGGAGCATTATCAACAGTGGTCACAAATGATCTGGCATTATATGTAGGAGACGGCTTATCCAGGCTTGTCGGCGGCCTTGTCTTCTCACTCGGTTTGATCCTCGTCGTAATCGGTGGTGCAGAGTTGTTTACCGGGAACACCCTTATGGTAACAGCATGGCTGGAAGGAAAGATCAGCGGCCGGCAGCTGGCAAGAAACTGGACAATAGTTTACTTCGCTAATTTTTTTGGCGCAATTTTGATTGCCTGGTTCTTTTACCTCAGTGGTGTGTGGGAGATGAATGGCACACTGATCGGCGTTAAGTCTGTGATGACGGCCAATGGTAAAGTTGGCTTAACATGGACAGAAGCTTTAGTTCGGGGCATCCTCTGCAACTGGCTGGTCTGTCTCGCAGTATGGCTGGCAAGCGGCAGTAAGGATGGTGTCAGCAAGATTTTATGTATTGTGTTTCCGATTACAGCTTTTGTTGCCTGCGGGTTTGAACACAGCATTGCCAACATGTTCTTTATCCCGACTGGCATTTTATTAAAAGGCGAGGCATCAGTGCTGGCTGCTATAGCACCGATTTTAGGAACCGACCCTGTCGGAGCGGTGTCAGCTCTAGCAAATTTGAATTGGAATTCATTTATATTCAAAAACCTAATACCAGTAACAATAGGAAACATTATCGGCGGCGCTATGTTTGTAGGTACTTTTTACTGGAGCGTCTATTTAAGGCCCTCTTCTCGGAAAAAACCCCAGTTTGTAATAAACCTAGCAGGGACATTGACAAGACTGTTCACACCTTAATAAGTGAGGTCCGGGAGTCGCCGCCGCGGTCTCTGCGAGCCGCTCTAGAACTGAGTCGCTCCTGACCGTTCCCGCACCCCCTGGAGCCGCCCCCGTGGTCTAGCGATCTCTCTTGACGTGAAGAAAGGGGTATGCTAGTATTAAGTACCGGTATATACTAGATACCGGAGTGACAAAAGGACAAAAGGGGACGTTCCTTAAATGTCACGTTCCGGAATGGATGTGAAGTCAATGAAACCTCTATATATTCGTATAGCTGACGATATTATGAAAAGCATTAAGGATGGAGAGCTGAAACCGGGAGACATGCTTCCCTCTGAATCAAAGCTCTGTGCGGAATACAGTACCAGCAAAATGACGGTGCGGAATGGGTTGAGCTTACTGACCCGGGCTGGATACCTGTCTTCAATACCTGGCAAAGGAAATTTTGTGGAACAGCCCCGTTACGACTTGCTGACAATGCATTTCGATGAGATGGAGATTATTGAGGATTACCCCCAAGGGGTGAAGTTGCTTGAGGTAACCATTGTGACTCCCGACCCTCTGGTCCAGGGTCGGCTTGGCTTGACTGAAAGGGATAAGGCAATTTTGTTAAAGCGGCTTCTCTACACAGAGGAGCAGCTGGCAGCTTATGACATCAAGTATATGCC
The DNA here is from genome assembly GCA_002426495.1 of Thermacetogenium sp. UBA5472. GTDB lineage: Bacteria > Bacillota > DSM-12270 > Thermacetogeniales > Thermacetogeniaceae > Syntrophaceticus. The sequence goes on along the minus strand of DIQC01000102.1, from coordinate 8,617 downwards.
CTATATAAAAGGAAAGCCATTGATCGAGAAAGAGATCCAGTACATACCTTTTACCAAGATGGTTGCCAAACATGGTGAGCTCTTTTCTGTGAAAAATGAAGTTACTATCCTTGCTGCTGCTGCCGACCAGGAAGTCGCATCTATGTTAGCGACTCCGCCGGGCAGCCCACTTCTGGTGATCGAGCAAAAATTGCTGTCAGCTGAGCAGAAGCCCATCGGTTGGGGCAAGACCTACTGTCTTGCCGACTGTATGCAGCTGCACGCAGTATCTGCACAATACTTTCAAGACAAGAAGCTTCTCAATTTGTAGTGATCTGTCCGTTACCCGGCTTTTATGCAAAAAGGGGGACATTTATTTTGGCGAAAACCCGAATGATGCTGGTTACTGCTGTGGAAACACTGGACGAGGAGAAGGTAGAGCGGTTAGTGAAAATAGGGCTGGAAAGAGGAGCCGATCCCCTTGATATCATCGAAGATGTGCGCCAAGGGATGGAAAGGGTAGGGTATCTATACAAACAGGAAAAGTACTATATTGCTGATCTTATTATGGCCTCACTCATCTTTCAAAGGGTGCTCACCATCATACCCAGCACTCATAACAAGCAAAACAAGGATTCCTGCCTGAAATCACAGGTTGTGATCGGAACTGTAGAAGGAGACATTCATGATATCGGCAAGAATATAACTGTCGGGCTGCTCAGGGCAAGAGGTGTCGGGGTTGTCGACATGGGTGTCGATGTTCCTCCAGAGTCATTTATCAAAGCCGTACAGGAAAACGGGGCAAAAATCTTGGGCCTCTCCGGGCTCTTGACATCTTCTTATGAACTTATGCGCACCACTACACAATCCCTTAAAGAGTTAGGTTTACGCAGTGATGTGCAGGTCATGATCGGCGGCCTGGTTAATAATGATGTCCGGGAGTATGTGGGTGCTGACTACTGTGCTACAGACTGCGCCTTTGGTGTAAAGCTGTGCCAGCGCATCCTTAATATTGATGTTGATTCTTTACCACCGCTGGCAGGTGTATTATGACATTAGTTATAGCTTGTGAGACAATAAAAGAAGAAGTGTTATATGCTGCAGATAAAGTAAAGTGCCAATTCCCCATTTTGTGGATGCCATCATCACTGCACAAGTTTCCGAACAAACTGCAGCGCCAACTCCAGGAGCAAATAAATAGCAGCGAATGCGAAAATGCCGAAAACATTCTGCTCTTATTTGGCTATTGCGGCAATGCAGTGCTGGGGCTCTCTTCTAAAGATGCTTGTTTAATCATTCCCAAGATGGATGACTGTGTATCTGTCCTATTGGGAGGCAATGAACGCAGGAATGATTTAAGTAAGGAAGGGTGTGCCTACTACCTGACCAAAGGTTGGATGAACAGTGACAGCGGCATAGCCACAGAATACAAGCGTTGCCTGATGAAACACGGTTATGAAAAGTCGAATATGGTCTTTAATGTCATGTTGAAGGGGTATAAAAGCCTAGATGTGATCAATACAGGTGTGGATAAACTTTGTGATGTGGTTGCTGCTGTGCAGGAGTTCGCAGGTATATTGGAGCTGGACTGTAAAGTAGTTGACGGTACATTAGATGTGCTATACAAAGCACTGAGCGGCCAGTGGGATGAGGATGATTTTGTCATATTAGAACCCGGAGAAAAGGTTAAGTTTGAGCATTTCGGTTATAACATTCCACAACCAAAGATGCAGGATGTGATCTCTATTTGACACCGGATGAGTTGAACCAGGTGGAGTTTGCCCCGGATGAGCGGCTGCAGACAGCTATCTCCCTGGGCAAGCCTGACCGGATACCCTGTGCACCGCTGATCGAGAGTTATGCGGGGAGAAGGGCTGGGTTGTCTAATTACGAGTTTATGTATGATTATAATAAGGCGGAGTGGGCATTCGAACATCTGCACCAAGAGTTTCCTAATTGGGACGTGATGCGCTCCGTCTATTTTGTATTCCATGGCCCAGTCCAAAAGGCCATCGGTTTTATGAAGCCGATGATGCCCGGTGTTGATCTGCCTGCTGACAGCGAGTACCAGATGGTGGAATATGAGGCCATCACTCGCCAGGACTATCATTTCATTTTGGATGCCGGGTACCATGCCTTTCTGCCCCTGTACTGGAAAAGGGTGCACCAGGTCAGTGATGAAGAGATCGCCATAGCCAAAGCGCTGCAAATGGATATCTTGAAAAGGCAAATCAAGCATGCCAGAGACCGTGGGCAAACCTTCCTCTACGGCGGCTTTACTGTTCTGGCATCCCCATTGCTCTGTATGATGCGTTCCCTTGAACAGTTTATCCGTGATATGTACCAGGTGCCATTACTTCTGGAACGGGTGCTCGAAGAGATCACGAATGATCTGATAGCAGATGGGATCGCTTCTGCCAGGGAAACAGGAATCCCCAGGCTGTTCATCGGAACAGCACGCCTTACCTGCCAATTGATCTCTGTATCCCTTTTTGAGCGCTTCGTCTGGCCATTTATGAAGCAAATGGCCAGCGGTTTGCTTGAGGCGGGCATCACTCCCATCTTCCACCTGGATAGTGATTGGACAAAGAACCTGGAATACTTCCTGGAACTCCCGCGGGGAAAGGTTGTCATCGAATTGGATGGCTCCACAGACATCTTCCAGGCTCATCAGGTGCTGGCCGGCCATACCTGTATTATCGGAGATGTGGGCGCACCCCTCTTCACACTCGGTACCCCCCGGCGGGTAAAGAATTACTGCCGCAAACTGAAGGAAGAGCTAGGGAAAGACGGCGGCTTCATCCTCGGTTCTGGCTGCCACGTCCCCCTAGAAGCCAAACACGAAAACATAGACGCCTTCTTCGACGACCAATCAGGGGGACGGTTCTGGTGATGGGTCCAGGTACAAATGGATTTCGGTCAATCGGGGGGACAGTTCTTGTACCTCGGTATGACGGGGGACGGTCCTTTTGTCAGGCTCACCAATAGGAGGGACGGTTCTGGTGATGGAATCAGATACAAAAGTGATTGGTATTTGCTCCTATTATGCTGGTGTTCTTTGGTAAATGTGTTAAAATAGGAGAATAAGGAAAGATAAAGATCGAAGATCGTATCTTGGATTCATTGGATGGTGAATTATTTGAGGAGCAGCATACAGAACTATGGCCTGACAGGGACTACGAAAAAGCTGACTATGCTGACACGCTTTGTTACCACCGTTTTCCCCGGAGTAGAAAAAGAACTGCGAGGGTGGAAGGAGATGATCGACAAAGCTGGTGATCAGGAGCTGCGGCAGCAGGGTTTGGCCAGCATCGAAAAAAAGAAGTTTCACTGTCTGGGGGGGAGTGTCTACACACTTATGGAGGGTGCTCATCAAGACACTCTTTCTTTTATTGTCGCCCTGCAGACGATCAGCGATTATTTGGACAATCTCTGCGACCGCGCCGACTGTCTGGATATGGCCGCATTCCGCCAGCTGCACCTGGCCTTTACAGATGCACTCGAACCGGAGGGTGCTGAGGACAGCATAGGTTACTACAGTCTCTATCCTCACCAAGATGATGCAAGCTATCTGGCAAGCCTTGTGGCTGAGTGCCGGAGAATTATAATACAGCTCCCTTCCTATCATCTCGTCAAAGAGGATGTCATCCACCTGGCCTCTCTTTACTGCAGCTTGCAGACTTACAAGCATACACATATTCCCTTAAGAGAGGGCTATCTGCAGGAGTTTTTTGCAGAGCATAGAGCTGAAACCCCGGGGCTTGATTGGTGGGAATTTGCGGCTGCTACCGGCTCCACATTAGGCATTTTCTCCCTTATAGCCGCTGCCGCTCGGCCGAACCTGGATGCGGAAACAGCCAAAAGGATTACAAAAGGTTATTTTCCCTGGATCTGCGGGCTGCACATTCTCCTGGACTACTTCATCGATCAGGAAGAAGACCGGCAGGAGGGTGATCTCAACTTCGTTTCCTATTATGATAACAAAGAGCACTGCCGTGAGCGGCTTATCCTTTTCCTGGAACAGTCCCTAGAGCGGGCAGCACAGATGCCCGACCCCTTGTTCCACACAACGGTTGTCCAGGGGCTACCTGCTTTCTACCTTTCCGACCCCAAAGTCGAGGCTCAAGGCCTAGAGGGTGACGCCATGGCCATGTTGGAAACAGGGGGGGAAGAAACCCTGCGCATGTATCGCGTCTGCCTCAGCCTGCGCAAAAGGGGTAAGATTTAAACCTCTGTTCGATGTGCTTACTTCTGGTGGCCCCGGGCTAGCGTAGTAATCAAGGGCTCCCGTCCCTGCCCCTATCCGGAAAGCGGGGAGGTGGGCGTTCGGTAAAGATGGCTTAGATACGAAATTTTACTTAATTCTTTCCATCACCATTTCAGTGAGTTTATGAAAAATAGACCGTACAGGTTCAGGTGTGGTAGGGAAGGAAGCCAAGCAGGCCTTGGCCTTATCCTGATATTGCAGTGCCTTTTCGTAGGCCAGCTGTAGACTTGCAGTTTTGTGAATACCCTTCTTAACATAGGAAAGTTCATCATTTGTACAGCTGCGTTTCGCCAATATTCTCCTGACAGGCTGGCTCCAGTTGGAGTCTTGAAGAAGGTAAATGACAGGAAGCGTTAATATACCCTGCGAAAAGTCGGAATCAGCCGGCTTGCCGAGGGTTTTTTCATCTGCGGTGAAGTCCAGAATATCATCGACGATCTGAAAACACATGCCTAAATTGTGGCCAAAGGCAGCATGGGCATCCACCTCTGGCGGTGAAGCCTCCCTTATACGCGCCCCCGCTTCACAGCAGGCAGCCACCAAAGATGCTGTTTTTTTATCGATCCGGGACAGGTAGTCCTGTTCAGTTATCGCAGGGTTGTAGACCGAGTTGATTTCTTCGATAATGCCTTCACACATCGATTCGATGGATTGGATCAGGCAGGGCAGTGCCCTGTTTGTGTTCTGTTCGGAAAGCAGAGTCAGCGCACGGGCAAAAAGGTAGTCCCCTGTTATAACAGCAGTATGCTGCCCCTTGATCACATTGAGTGTGGGGATGCCTCGCCTGTTATCAGCTTTGTCAATAATGTCATCATGAATCAGAGAAGCAGTATGGAGCAGTTCAGCGGCAACAGCCACATCGAGCAGAGAATCACAGTCGCCGTCCTCTTTCCACCCGGACAGGATCACCAGCAGAGGGCGCAGCCGTTTGCCACCGGCTTTGATAATCTGGGCAGCCAAATTTCCAATCGTTCCGCGTGTCCCGCATGTTCCGCTTGTCCCGTATGCTCCACCTTGATTGACAGCCTCCTGCAGGCGCTGCTCCGCTTTCTCCAAAAGAGGTTGAAAATCAATTGCTATTTCTAAGACTAGAGTGCTCATCAAAATTCCTTTCTGCTGCAATTGTCCGATTAAGTTATTACAAATCGTATCGCCTTGTCGATAATAGGTTATCCCCTGATGATTAAAGATATCCATCAGTTATGAGGGTAAGAGATCGCAGGAGATCACAGGGGGGAGATACTTACTTCTTTCCGCCTCCCGGAATATATAAACTCGTGCCCAAGAAGCGGTCAAAACCTGTCCAGTCGTCAGCCGATACTCCGCGTTTGGCA
>DIQC01000102.1:0-2879 GCA_002426495.1 Thermacetogenium sp. UBA5472 | reverse complement strand
GCGACTTTACCAATTGGCTTACCTGATTGATACGGGCTGACAACAGGTCGGCATAATGGAGCGCCGTGGCTTCCACTGTATGTGGCTCTTCAACCGCACCCCATTCCTTTAGGCCATGATGGGATAAAATCATGTGTAGCAGCTGCTTAGCTAACCTCGCTGGGAACTCTTCCACCAAAGCTATTTGACCGCGCAGAAAATCATAGCCTAAAATGACGTGGCCGCCTAGAAGCCGTCCATCCTCTGTGTGGTTAAAGGACAGGCATTCCTGATCATATTCCCACATTTTGCCAATATCGTGCAGGACAGCACCTGTTAGCAGCAGATCTCTATTGATGAATTCTCCCTGCATTTCACTGATCTTGGAGCAGTATTTCATCACTTCCAGTGTGTGCTCCAAGAGACCGCCCCCGTAGGCATGGTGGATAGTCCGTGCGGCGGTTGCGCAGCTGAAGTCAGCGAGGAAGTCAGCCTGGAAAATCGTTTCTATAAGAGAATGCAAAGGGGGATCTGTAATGCCGTCCAAAAGACATTGGAACTCCTCAAGGAGCTTGGAAATGTCTTTATCAGTACAAGGACGAAAATCATTTAAGTCAATATGCTCTTTATTCACCTTGGTGCAGGTATCCAGATTAACCTGGCGGAGCCCATTGAACTCAGTGACAATGCCTTGGACGATTACAATATCTCCGATGGACAGTGTCTGGTAGAGATCCTCAGCTAAAGCCGAATCCCACACACGTCCTTCTACAGTGCCAGTCCTATCCCCCAGCCGTACCTTCAAAAACTTAGCCCCACTCTTGGTTTTACCGATATTCAGATTAAAAATGCCAAAATAACTGGCGACCTCCTGTCCAGGCCGCAGTCTTTCTACCCACTGCGTTTTCACAAGCCATCCCCCTAACCAACTAACTCAGATACACATATTATATCAGACCAGACCAGGGTTGACACGACCAATCAGGGGGACGGTTCCGCTGATTGGTCGTGGCACAAAGTCCTGCGGCCTCTAGCGGCCAGGCCATTATTGCTTGCAAGCTTTATAAACACTCCAATATTTCAAACCGGTTAGCCGCATTATTTGCCTGATCCCTAAACCATCCTCTTCTTTCAGTTTTCGCAAAATCATATTGCGTTCCAGTTCAGGCATCTCGTGCAATATTACTACCTTATGTCCCTGCAGTGCCTTTTTAATAAGTTCGCTTGCTAGGGTATCTGTTACTCTCTTAGGTTCAATATCCTCAAGGCACTGATCATCATTCGGTTCCTCCATATAATGCCGAAATAAAGGAACTGCCTTTGTCGTTCTATCTGCAAAAAGGCTCAAAATAGGCTGAGTGTGAGTTAGGCCCGGCAGAAAATCACTTTCCCTATAGTAACTTCTACAACTGCTCCAGGGATAATCTTCCGCGTTGGCGACGATTCCTGCTTTAACAGGGTTTTGGTGTATATATCTGATCACGGTAAGCAGATAACGCTCAGTTTCAACAGTCTCGCTTTTAAAGCGATCTTGAAAAACATGGCCGCATCGTTCTTTCTTTCGGTTGTACCATTGGGCATAGCGGATTCCCAAACGCTTCATAATTTCGGAAATGCCAGATTCGCCGGTATCAATTAGCAGGTGAACATGGTTCCTCATCAAGCAATATCCTAATATATGGTGCCCGCCGTCTAACGCCACTTGACGCAGAATGTTCAGATATTTGCTGTAATACTCCTTATTGTGAAAGATATTTTGGCGGTTAATGCCTCTAACCATGGCGTGATAGATTCCGGTCGAACTTATCTTCCTTCCAGTTCGCGGCATAATATCACAACTTTCTTAATATATTGATCTATTGGAGGGCCTCAGGGTGTGGATCTTCTATGTGTTCGGGAACATCCCGATTCCACTGCTCGGCCCTGACATGTCTGCCAACTATTTCCGAGGTTAGCTCATTAGAGCCTATTACTGACCTCCAGCCAGTCCTCCCGTTCCAGGAAACTTCCAGGGACATTTTCTTCCATTTTCAACGCCCTTTCAAATGGAACTGCAAAACCCAAAATCCCTGCAGGAAGAATGCTGCGAACAGAGATGTCAGTTAGAGCAACAATTCCCCGTTTCCTGCCCATCCGTTCTATGCGTGGGTACAGGATAATGCCGTCACAGCCAGAACCAAAAGGCGCGATAACTCCGTCATTTCCCGGTAGGTCATAATTGGCGAGTACAATAAGCGCAGAAAGCTGATCCGGGTTGACTAGGAAAAACACCGATTCCGGTTCATCCTCTTCTGATAAAAGGTTAAGGGGCTTCATGATACAATAGTCCGCCGGAGCGGGGAGCGGTTTAGAATTATCTACCCAGACATCCACCAGTTCAGGTGTCTTTTTATAGCCTTCACCACGAACTTTGCCTGGTATGCCGCAGGACAAGAAGTAGCGAAAGTGGGGAGAAGGCAGACCAGCAAAACCCAGGTGATATCCCGCACCCCCGCAGCCATAGTTATCCCGCCCTACAGCAGCGATCTCTCCATCATAAGCTGCTCGACTTGCCAGGGTGACGAGGCATTTATCCGGATGCCCTTTTCCCGGAGTGATTGCATCACTAGGAAACTGATCAGACCAGAGGACAGCTACAGGATGTGTCTCGAGTTGAATGGCTTTTTGCAGTTTGGATAACATAATAGCACATCCAAAATAAGGTTTATTGTCAATATTCGGCAAGGATGAGGGAAATCCTTCAAGTGTTTTGCCTTGATTGCAGGTGCTCGAATGCAGGTGCTAGGCACCTTAAAACCGTTTCCCTGATGGATGGGCCCTAGTCGCCGCTGCCTAACACTGAAACACCGTGCTGTTATTGCTTGTACCTGGACCAATCACCGGAACCGTCCCCGTGATTG
>DIQC01000092.1 GCA_002426495.1 Thermacetogenium sp. UBA5472 | reverse complement strand
GTTGTCGATAATCGCACATGGCCCGGCAGCAGCGCATTTCCCGCAGACATCGCAGTGCCCCAAAGCTGAGAATTGTTGCGAGTTCTCAAGTAACCGGTCATAGCATTTGAATCTATCAAAGCTATCACACTTAAGGGCGTTTACCGGACAACTGTTAACACATACCAAACAACTGCTCTTTTTGTAATAGATACAGTACTCTTTTTCCGGCCTGGTGTCAGCGGGAATTTGATGGGAGATAAAAACAGTGCCATACCTTCCGGCGCTCCCTACCTGGGTGATCAACATTCTATTGACGCCAAATTTACCAAGGCCGGCAATGTAGGCAGCACTTCTATGGGACCAGCCAGATTTGAGTGTTTTTTCATCGAAGTTATGAGTAGCTTTCACAGAAGAAGCTGCTATACCTTTGCCCTCCAGATAGCTGATTAATTCTTCAGAAATCCCGCCGATCAAGGAGTTGGCTTTGAGATAGGATTCAGCCCATAAAGTAGAAACAGATTGCTGTTTGCGGTTGCTTAATACAACCCCTTTTGAAAAGGGTATAAAGAATGAGAGAACGGTTTTTGTCGCCGGAAGGATGTCTTGGGGAGAAAGGTGCTCAGACCCAACAATCTCCTTTAGCTGCATGTATAACGGATCATCGGCTGCTGAAAAGCCTACAAGGGGCTTACGGAAAAGCTCCCTATCTTCAGACTCTGCTACAGATCTGACAACAAGTTCAATAAGTTCCTTTTTTAACCTCAATTTATACAGCTCCTTATTCCTGGTGTTTTTTATTGCCGCTTAGGGGGCCATTCATTGCAAGGAAAGTACTTCCCCGTGCTATGTATCGGTGATTAAATAAACATATGGCGGTATTGGCTTCAACTAATCCCGACACCAATGTTGAATCTTTGGTTAATTCATCAAAGCATCGCCTGTTTCCTTCAAAACCTTTTAATACTCTCTAAGCTGTCCTTTTTAAATTACTTGTTTAGAGGCACCACATATGTTTACATACACCTTTCATTATGTTGAACTAAATAAGTGATTAATATATTTATTATGGTGACAACACATATCAATACTAAACCAGCAGCAAACAGGGCCTGACAATGCAAACTGTCAGGCCCTGTTTGCTGCCTAATTCCAAAGCGTAAGAGCGGATAGTGGTTCGCCGCGCTGAACCTTGATTCAGGAAAACGCAACACATTTCCTGCTATCATCAAAACTGCCATGGGTTTCTCCTTGTTGCTCGGCCGAAGGCCAGAGCAATCGAACCCATTATGCCCCTTTTAGCTAGGGGAACCGCGACCTTCATTGTTACATATGGTTTGGAAACACCGATTGCCAAAACACTAAGCTTGAATCCCGAAGGAACTGCCCTTAGAGCAGATTCCGAATTGACAATGATATAGGGCAGTATCATTAAAGACAGAACAATTGAGGTGGCAAATATCTGGTTTGATAAGGCTATTATTCAAATAACATATGGTTATAGCGTTCAGATTACTTCTTTCCGTAGCTCTTCCTGCTGATCGCTCAAGGGCGTTGCCGAGTTGCCAGTGACCTCTTCTTCAAGCATATCCAAAATGCGGGCTGACAATTTGCCATACGACTGATCACCCCTACCTCTAGGACGAGAAATGCTTACATCTATCAACTCTTTAATCTTTCCGGGGCCCGACGTCATAACCACGATGCGGTCCGCCAGATAAATGGCTTCATCAACACTATGGGTTACAAATACGATAGTCTTGCGATTAGCTTCGCAAATCTTAAGCAGTTCCTTTTGCAGTATAATTCGGGTGTGCGCATCCAGAGCACCGAAGGGCTCGTCCATCAACAATATATCGGGGTCATTTGCTAGAGCCCTAGCAATAGCAACCCTTTGGCGCATTCCGCCTGACAGTTCATACGGATAGGAACCGGCGAATTTCTCTAACCCTACCATTTCTAAATATTCATGAGCTATTTTCCGGCAATTCACGGCCGGTTCGCCTGCCAATTCAGGCCCTAAACCCACATTCCCCAGCACCGTTCTCCAGGGGAGCAGAGAGTACTCTTGAAAAACCATGCCCCGCCTTTTACCAGGTTTTAAAATCTTGTTTCCCCTGTATAGAACTTCCCCTTCGCCGGCTGTTTCCAGCCCGGCAATAATGCGCAGCAGTGTGGATTTTCCGCAGCCGGACGGTCCCACCAGGCAGATAAAGTCATTTTCCTTTATACTCAGCGAAATGTTGTCGAGAGCGCAAACACCGAGTCCCTTTTCGGTGACGAACGTTTTACTGACATTATTAATGCTCAATACCTCATCCTGCATCTAGACATCCCCTTCTATCGTGCCATACTTTGCCATTTAAATTTTCTGTTTTCGAACAATCTGAACACGCCGTCCAGCAAAGCACCCACAGCCCCGATACAGATCATGCCGGCGATGACGATATCCGTTCTGGCGAGGGTATAGGCATGAGTGATCAGATAACCTACGCCGGAAATGCTGCCAGGCAGCATCTCAGCCGAAACCAAACACATCCAGGCCACGCCGAGCCCGGTACGCATTCCATTGACAATCGAAGGAGCCGCGGCAGGAATAAGAACCTTACTGAATATCTCCCGGTTGTTCGCCCCTAATACCAACGTACTGTCGATCAATGTCTTGTTAACACTCCTTACCCCGTAAATTGTACTGGTGAGTACCGGGAAAAGAGCCCCGATAAATATAATAAAGACCATGGAGATCTTTAAATTATTTAGCCAAATATAGAGCTGTCCGTCCTCAACACCGGACAGAGTTGCAAAACTCGCTACTCCAAACCATGCCAGAACCAGTGGAACCCAGGCCAAGGGAGGAATAGGGCGAAAAATGCCCAAAAAGTTGTTAAAAAGATCATGGATAGAGGAGTAATAGCCCATCAGAATGCCCATGGGTATTGCTAACAACACCGCAAGTATATAACCGACCAACACCCTGATAAGGCTGACAATAACATTACTTAAAAGGGATCCCATGCTGATCAGTTCTCCCATAGGATTGATTAAAAGTGCGAAAACCTGGCTTACATATGGTAGCACAATAGGGTTGTCGACTCGTAATGCTATTACCCACCAAAGGACTACGAATATTACAGGTATGATTAAGGAAACTAGAAAACCATTCCGGCGCTTCACTTTAGACAACTTATCTTTCCCTCCTAACAATAGTGATTACAGGTTCCCGGAGGCTGAAGGCTTCCAGGATCCTGTAACCATAAAAGCTTTACCTATTTTACGAATTGGAAATCAAAGAGAGATGATTCTATCTCGTTCAGTTGCTTACCTTTCAACGCTCCTTCGTATTTGTCCATCTTATCTAAAGTAGTAAGGTAAACACTGACCCCGTCTTTCCAGCTGTCGGAAGGCTCAGTTGTATAGTGAAGCATGGCTTTTGCGGCTGCTTCTTCAGATATTCCCATCCAATCAGCGGTGATTTTTGCCGCACCATCAGAATTTTGATTGCACCACTCACTGGTTTGTTCAATAAGTTTCATGAAAGCTTTTATTTCATCAGGATAATCAGCAATGGCTTCATCACTTGCGGCTACTACGCAGCATGGAGTATCATGCCATTTCCCTTCTGGAGGCAGATCACGTAGTTGAACTACAATCTGCCCGATATCTTCGGTGATTGCAACTTCCGGGTGAGGGGAAGGCCCTACCCAACCGTCTACCTGCTTGCTGGTTAAAGCAGGCATTAAATTACTGGTCTCTTTTAAGTCAACCAGCAGCACATCAGCTGAAATATCATTCGCATCTTGAGTTATCTTATATCCTGCTTCATTAAGAGCTGCTTCAAAAACTATTTTAGGAGCGCTGGTAGGAGAGTGATAGCCTATGGAAACCGGCTTTTCCGATGTTTCAATAAGATTAACAAACGAATCCCAATCCTTTACCTCGCTGCCCTTGGGAAAGACAACAGCCATACCTTCAGTTTGAATGGGGGAAATTATTTTAACTGGAGTTCCGCTATCAATAGCAGACATGACAGCTGTTACAGATGCCAGGCCTAAATCCACATGTCCCTGGGCGAATAGAGTGGCAGTTTCTGAACCGCTTTTTGCAGTGATCACCTTGATGTCGCAGACATGTTTGTCGCCGGAATACAATTCGTATTTTTCTTTTGGTACGATCTCCTTCAGGTAAGAACCGTCTTCCTTAAATTCTTCTCCCTGAGACATGGCTGCCACAAAAGGAGTTTGGTGGTTGGTAAAAATATAACTTACGTTAAGGCTGGGTACCTCTGCAGACTCATCGCCGGAATCATTATTATCTCCACATCCCGTTATTGACACAGATAGTGCCAGTACCAATACTAATAAAATACTAAGATATACTCTCTTTTTTACTTTCAAATCTCCAATCCCCTCTCTAATTAATAAAGTTTAATAAAGATTTAAATAAAAGTTAAATGTACACCTCCTTTAATAACAGATAGCTATTCAATACATCCCTTCATGTCATTATAAGGATTAGGAATCCATAAGTAAAATTAATTTTATTTTTGCTTCCTTTTCGTTTATTAAGAAATTCTTCAGAATTTACATGATATTTCCTTAAATTATTACTCTTATACTGTAATTAGCATTCATCATAAGACAGCGCATATGGCCTTATGCATAGGCTGCCATATGCAAAGATAGGTGATTGATAAATGAAAAAAAGAAATATTATTTTCAGGAAACGAAAGCATCCGGTCATATTTGTTATGATTGTCGCTGTAATTATGATCCCATTATTCCTTCGTTCTGATATCAGATTCATTGTGGAAAACACATGGAATCAAAACTGTCTATCTGCTGAACTGGAAAAAGTTAATTTCAGCAAAAACGTCTTAAAGTCGGCACCTTTATTGGAGATAAAAAAGGGTGAAACAGATATTGCATACAACAACACTCTCTGTTTAGTTAATAACAGGTACCCAATTGGACAGGAATTGCCGTTCAAATTGGTTGATTATAATGATACTGGTGTTTATATGGATGAACCGCTGGTTGAGAGTTATGCTGAATTGAGTGCTGATGTTAAAAAATATGCGGGAGATACTTTATTTGTAATGTCTCACTATAGAAATGAGCAGGAGCAAAAGTATCTCTATGAAGAAGACAATAATACTGCAGCTTTGCCCGGTGCAAGTGAGCATCAGACCGGCTTGGCTTTAGATGTCTATGCAAACGGCTTTGCTGGGTCAGGATTCCTTAAATCTGATGCGGGTCAGTATGTAAATGAAAACAGCTGGAAATATGGTTTCATTATTCGCTATCCACTATTTTAGAAGCATATAACGGGGATAAAATTTGAACCGTGGCATATTCGCTTTGTTGGGCTACCGCATTCTGAAATAATTTATAAAGAAGAATTAACACTTGAAGAGTATATCAGCAATCTAAAGGTTGGTAATTATTATAAATACAAAAACTATTATATAAGCCGACAAGAGGGGGACAACCTGTTAATTCCATACAATTTAAAAGAGATCGTGGTTTCTCCTGATAACACTGGATGTTACATAATAACAGGTATGATTGTATAGTCTCTGCTGGCCGGCCGTTATGTTAACTTGATATGTTCTCCTGTAATATTCATAACAGAATGCCTTATAGAAGGAATTTCTGTCTTCAGGTTCGTATTAAGCATAATAGACAACAGAAATAACCTTATATAAGGAGACAAAATGCCGCAAGAAAAAATCTTGATCGTGGAAGATGAAAAAGAAATAGCGGATCTTATTGAAATCTACCTAATCAATGGGGGATATGAGGTCTATAAGGCTTACAGTGGGGAAGAGGGGTTACGGGTTTTAGACGAGCAATTGATCCAATTGGTGATTCTCGACATCATGATGCCAGGGATCGACGGCCTGGAGGTCTGCCGGATAATCCGCAAAGATAAAAACATTCCCATATTGATGCTCAGCGCCAAATCAGAAGATATGGATAAAATTCTGGGGTTAAGCACCGGGGCTGATGATTATTTAACAAAACCCTTCAATCCATTGGAACTGCTGGCTAGAGTAAAATCTCAACTCAGGCGCTACCTTTATTTAAACCCGCAAAACAAGCAAAACACCACAAAGGGTGAAGATATAATAGCTGTCAATGGGCTGATCATCAATGAGACAGAACACACTGTTACTGTTTATGACCGTGAGGTCATCCTGACGCCAACAGAATTTCAGATTCTGCTGCTATTAGCCAGTCACCGCAGCAGAGTATTCAGTACAGATGAAATATTTGAACGTATCTGGGATGAGCCACCTTTCGAATCCAAAAATACGGTGATGGTTCATATCCGCAATATCAGGGAAAAGATCGAGGATAACCCGAGAAAGCCCTGTTTTATTAAAACTGTATGGGGAGTGGGTTACAAAATTGAATAAAAGTCTCAGATGGAAGATGATCTTATACTTCATATACAGTATTTTTTTAGCTGTGGCAGGAGTTTTAGTACTGCTGCTGATAGCATTGTCTTTAGCAACCGTCAGCGGCTTTTTTAGCAGTGTATTAAATTACCTGGAGTTAAGCCTCGGAGAAATACCTGTCATGATCCTGACGGGATGTGTTCTCTTTATATTTTTCTTTTTTACTTTAAGTAAAGGAAGCATCCGCTACCTGGAGGAGAT
>DIQC01000037.1 GCA_002426495.1 Thermacetogenium sp. UBA5472 | reverse complement strand
CTTTACAGCTTCTTCACTCCAGAATAGCCATAGATATAAATCCTCAAGACGCGGGACGGCGGTTTGTGAATCTGGTAAGCTCGGTTTTTCAGAAACATACCGTACTGATACCTTCCCGCCATCCTCATTACGAACACTCACAACCCGGACAGTACGTTCGTAATGATGAAGCCGTTCCGCCGGAATCGTACCTTGCCATACCTTGCCATCCATCGTTTTTACGAGCTCATCTGTGGTGCCGACCGCAATAATTTGTCCGTCCTTCATGATTGTATTGCGGTTAGCAATATACTCAACATCGGATACGATGTGAGTGGAGATCAACACAATACGCTGCTGCGCGAATTCCGAGATAATATTACGGAAGCGGATACGCTCACCGGGATCAAGGCCGCTTGTGGGTTCGTCAAGGATTAAAATATCGGGGTCGTTTAAAAGTGCCTGGGCAATTCCTACTCTGCGTTGCATCCCGCCCGAAAGCTTGCGAATGTGCTTGTTCCTCACGTCAACAAGGGTAAGCGTATGAAGCAGTTCGTCTATTTTTATATTCGTGTCCTTTTTAGGCAACCCTTTAAGCGCAGCTATATATTGCAAATAATCCGCCACCGTAAATTCCGGGTAAAATCCAAAGACCTGCGGCAGGTAGCCGAAGACATCCCGGTAGGCTTCACTCAGTGATTTAATTTCAACGCCGTCGTACTGGACTTTGCCTGATGTAGGCGTTAAAATACCGGCCACCATCCGCATCAAGGTTGTTTTTCCTGCACCGTTTGCACCGAGAAGCCCCCAAACACCGGGGGTAAGGTTCAGGCTCACATTGTTTACAGCAATTTTATCCTTGTACCGTTTGGTGAGTTCTTGAATTGTTAGCTCCATGTATATACTCCTCTTCGTGTTTTATATCCCATTCGGGGACAGGTCGAGGGATGCCGCCTTATCCAGCAGGCGATAAATCCCTGTTATTAGAATTACAGCACATACTGCGCACAAAACACCCCAAATTCCAACGAATGTTTGATCATAAACCACCGGGGCAGTTTTATACAACACAAATAGCAGCGCAACTAAAGAGAAGCAAAAGGCTGTGCAGGCAAAGCCTTGCTGCCCGCTATGTGCGTGGGCTTGAATAAACAAGCAACCGCAACAAGCAATCAAATGGGGAAGCAACAGGTAAAAAGCGATGCTTCCCGTGCCGAGTTCTGCTTTCGTACTTGCAAGAAGAAAGGAAACCTTAAGCAACAGTGTATTGCCAATTCCTATAATAATAATCCGCGCCAGCAATAGTTTGGGAATCGAAATTCGCGTAGCCATTTCTGTTTCAAGCATTTTATACTGCACCGAACGCCCGATAAAAGGGATGCCGGTCATGGCGATAAAGACCGCAAAACAGCCGAGCAATACCGGCAAATGGCGCGGGGCAAAATTAGAGAAACCGCCTATATCTGCAAAGCCAAACAGCCAGAATGCCCCCAGTAACAGCAATCCTTGCAACAGCCAAACCGGAGCACTGACAAAACGTATCTGCCGTAACAGAAAGACCGAATATCGGATACGCTCCCGATGCCTGCGGTTTTGATATGCAATGCGGGCTTCTCGCATTGTTTGTATCAAATGTTCCTCCGATATTTGCAAGGCGGGCTGGTCTTTCAGCGCGGCCTGTAATTTTGAACGTAGTTTTTTGTTCAACTATCTTTCCTCCTTACCAAAATCCCTTTCAATTCGTTTGAGTGCGCTACGCAACCGGGATTGTACTGTACGCATCGGTATGCCAATCACTTCTGAGATTTCCCGAATTTTTAGCTCGTGTACAAACCGCAACAGGACAACCTCCCGTTGTTCGTCGGGCAAACCGTGCAACAGCCACACTAAATTTGCATCCGATTCAACTTGCTCTAAATGGCTGTCGTATTCCTGTAAATCATCCGGCAACTGCACCATAGTCTTTTTACGGCTATAATCGACGCAAACATTGGCGGCAATTTTGTATATATACGCTTTGAATTTTCCGCGATGAACATAAGCATCAAGGTGCCGAATGGTTTTCAAAAAGGTATCCTGCGTTGCATCCTCGGCTGTCTGCCTGTTCGGTGTATGCCATAAACAATAGCGTAAAATATCTGGATAATAAAATGCAATAAGCTTATCTAGGCTAGTGATATCGCCATCTCTAATTTTTTGTAATAATTCTTCTTCATGTATCAAGTTTAATCCTCCGGAAGATTCCCTCATAATATAGAACGTTTATGACGCCTAAAATGATTGAGGTTCTCAAGTTTTTATTTCGATACCTTCCCTTATTTATATAATGATTAGTAATGCAATAAACCGGCAGATGTAAACCGCGCCCGACTTCCTGTAGTTTGATGAGATCACTTCCACTGGAGAGGCGTTTTGCAATCGTGAACACGTTCGGGTAATCTCATCTCTCTTTCAGTGTCCTTTTGAAAAATCAGGATACCATAGATGTTGGCCTCACCTGTGGTATCCTTGACTGCTTGGTTTGACTTTGCTGTTGGTAAACAAGTCCGGCTAAAGCCGAACTCTATTTGCCGTAAGTGACCATTATGCAATTTGCGGATTATCTATTCTTTTCTTCGTATTCAAGAGGAAATGTTACTTGCCAATCTCCGTTTGTTAAAGAATTGCAAGTATAGAAATCGCCGTAGAGTGTATAGTCATTAATTTCATGTGGTGAAACATCAAAAATATACTCCTCATAGCTTCCGCTCCGTTCTGAGTCCCAAAAAGAAACAGAGGCTTCGCTGCTAATTTCGTCACCGTCAGCATTCACTAAATGGAAATAACCATGATTGTCAGTTTCATGGATATTCTCATAATACGCCTGAATGTGGAGCTTCCCATCAATAAAGCCAACACCTGTAACAATGACACCGTTAACAGAAGAAAAAGATCCTTCGGAAGTTGCTGTTAAATAGTGAGTGTATTCCGGCTCTTCGCTGATATCGCCACTAAAACTCCAACCTCTCAGATCCACATCGGTCTGCGTCTGTGGAGAAAGGTTTACTGTACTTAAATCAATCTGCGGGATTTTATCATGGTATTCCTGCTTGTTGCTAAGAAATTTATCAACTGTAAACGTAATTTTATCGCCACCAATTTCTTTTTGCCCCCATTGTGTGATGCTAATCAAAAAAGTTGCTGTATTGGTTTCTTCATCATACCTTATCCTCTCACAGGTTCCGCTACTGGAAAAAGGGCGATTGATACTATAGCTATCAAACAGGTCGGTTGTTTCGTCAATTCGGTCATCAGTCATGTCTTGCATAGAAATGTATATCTCAGCTTTATCACCGTTGATATAGGCAGAAATGACTTCCATCTTAATACCGTCATCTTCGCAAGACATTCTTACCGGCTTGAGTTCCTGTGCAATTTTCGGAGATACCGCATACAGGATTTCATACGCTACTTGCACATCTGCGGCCGCCATTGCAGGTACAGCAAGCGTAAAACATACCGCAAGAGAAGCGACCAACGCCACTATTTTTTTTGCAGGAAACCGTTTGCGTGCAATATTTTGCGACGCATAGCTCTCCGCTTCTTGGATATGCCGTGTGCTGATGTTCCCGACGGCATTGGAAATATCTTCACGTTTCATATTTCAAAACCTGCCTTTCGCAAATAACTTTGTAATTTTTTCCGAGTACGGAAAAGACGGACAGTAACATTGTTGCTACTGATCTGAAACCTTGCCGCAATATCGGGTATGGAATCTGAATACCAATAGCGACGTACAAACATCATGCGATTTTCTTTATCTAAAGTATCAAGAAAACTATCTAATAGCAGCGTTAATTCCTTTGCAGCTAATTGTGTTTCTACATTGGCTGCCGCTGCAAGACATTCTTCCAACTCGTCCAATGCAGCATCATAAAAACTATTTCGCTTAATGGCAGTGTTCGCATGATATTTTTTAATAGAGAGGTTGCGAACAATACGACAAATATATGTCAGCAAAGGATTTGGGTTTTGAGGCGGTATCGTATTCCATGCTCCTAAAAAAGCGTCGTTGACACATTCTTCTGCGTCAAGATCGTTGTTCAAAATATTTCTGGCGACTTTTCTGCATACTGATCCATATTTTTTTGATAGTTCGATGATTGCCTGATTAGAGCGCTCATTGAACAAGTCAATGATTTCACTATCGAACAATAGCACATCACCTCTCTTTCTGCCTCACCCATGTACTACGGATTATAAGTGAAATATTACATCAAATTGAAATAATTTATTCTATTTTACGAAATCTGCCGCAGGAAATATCCCTGCGGCAGCATCCTTATCTTTTAAGTTCGTAGACCTCATTAGTGATGCGGACTTTAACCAATATACGCTGTACAAATTAAGCAGATGAGACACGGGGACGGTTCTCGCGTCTCAAACCACCAACCACTAACTTTTCCGGCTGCCTGGCTTTAGTACCGGCAGGCCCTTCTGACATAATGGGCAGTCGTCGGGAGAGTATGTTTCTATAGCAAGTTTGAGTAGTGGATGGAAGGGTACGCCAAAATCCAGCTCTCCGCTGTGGCGATCTACCAGGGAGCCAACCCCCACAACTACTCCTCCACATTCCTTTACTAACTCGATCACTTCTTTGGTGGAACCACCGGTTGTCACCACATCCTCTACTACTACAACCCGCTCCCCTTCTGAGATCTCAAATCCACGGCGCAGAGTCATTTCACCCTCTACCCGCTCCGAGAAAATTGCTTTAACTCCCAGGCCGCGTCCTACCTCCTGGGCTACAATGATCCCCCCGACGGCAGGCCCCACCACTGTATCCACCTTCAGATCACGGAAGTGATCTGCAAGCTGTTTACCTAGTTCTGCGGAGAGATCAGGATATTTTAGCACCTGAGCGCACTGGATATAACGGTTGCTGTGTAGGCCAGATGTCAAACGAAAATGCCCGTCCAAGAGGGCGCCTCGCTCTTTAAATACCTGGATCAATTCCTGTTCAGTCATCTTATTGCCTCCTCCATCTCTTGTACAATATCTATAGCTGCCTGACGGGGATTCGCTGCCTGCAGAATGGGTCGCCCTACAACAATATAGTCCACCCCACTCTTTACTGCATCAGCAGGTGTACTGATTCGCTTCTGGTCACCTGTTCCTGCCCCAGCGGGCCTGATCCCCGGGGTGACAATCAGGAAGTCACTGCCGCAGTTTTCACGGATCGCTGATATCTCCTTGGGAGAGGCGACAACACCAGAGAGTCCGCACTCCTCAGCCTGCTTTGCCCAAAAGACCACCTGCTCCAGAGGTGACTTGTTGATACCCATGCCTTCCTGTAGTTCCTCAGCCCCGAGGCTGGTCAGCACTGTGACACCAAGTATTTTGGTGTTTTTCTTGCCCACGGTTTCTTCCCTAACAGCGTCTACAACAGCCTTCATCATCTCATGTCCGCCGGCAATATGCACATTAAACATCTCCACTCCCAGACGAGCAGCCGCCCGACCAGCCTGGGCAACTGTACGGGGAATATCATGAAATTTAAGATCCAAAAAGATCTTTCCGCCACGCTGTTGGATTTCTTCTACAAAAGAGGGACCGAAATTACAGAAAGGCTCCAGACCAATCTTGAACATACCACAGCAGTCATGAAGCATATCTACTAATTCAAAGGCCTGTTCTTTTTCTGGAACATCCAGTGCCACGATCAATCTATCTTTTATCTGCATGTCTATCTCCTTCCGTTATTACCTTTCCAGGCTGCTCCTACAAGATCCTGCAGCTTGTCTACTCCTTGTTCTGTACAGTATTCATCTATTTGATCAATTATCTTCACAGCAGCAAGAGGGTCATGGAAAAAGGCGGAACCCACCGCTACCGCTGATGCGCCGGCCATAATATACTCCAATGCATCTGTTCCGTTAGCGATGCCTCCCATCCCGATCACAGGGAGATCCACAGCTTGTGATACCTCCCAAACAGCACGCACCCCTACTGGTCTAATAGCAGGGCCTGACAATCCTCCAACACAATTGTCCAGAACCGGTTTCCTTTCATCCACATCGATCACCATACCCACCAGTGTATTGATCAAGGAAAGGGCATCAGCACCTGCATCTGCCACAGCGGCAGCCAATTCTCTGATATCGGTCACATTGGGGGTCAATTTGACAATGACCGGAAGATCAGTCCCCTGGACAACCGCCTTTACAACTCCAGCTGCCACATCTGGTACAGTACCCAGGGCCATTCCCCCGGTCTTCACATTGGGGCAGGAGATATTGAGTTCCAGTCCGGCAACCCCCGTATTGGAAAAACGCTCCGCCATAAAAACGAAATCATCCTTTGTTCTGCCGGCGATATTGGCAATTACAGGAACACCAAACTCTAACATGCCGGGGAGTAGTTCCCTGATAAAAACCTCAACACCGGGGTTTTGCAGACCCACAGCGTTGAGCAGCCCGGCAGGGGTTTCACAGATACGCGGCGGCTTATTCCCTGCTGTAGGTTCTTTGGTCAGTCCCTTGGTCACCAGTGCTCCCATCCTGCTAACATCAAAAACACTGGCATATTCAACACCTGAGCCAAAGGTTCCTGAAGCAGACATCACCGGATTTTTCATGGTGATCCCGGCGAAATGCACAGTCAGATCAGTCATTGAGGATCACCTCCCCTGCTGAAAAAACCGGCCCATCCTGGCACACTTTGAGATATGATCCATCGGCACCCTGACAGACACACCCCACACAAGCCCCGACGCCACAGGCCATCCGTTCATCCAGAGATAGCTCGGCTGGTATTCCTTTTTGCCTGCTCAGCTCCTGTACCCCTCTTAAAACAGGAAGTGACCCGCAGGAGAAAATCATGTCAAATGTTGAATTCTCCAACTCATTTGCCGCAAGATCCAGGATTGTGCCCTGCATCCCAACACTACCATCCTCTGTTGCAGTCTTCACTTCACCATATTCCATATAAGCATCAGGGCGCAGAATTCCCGCTTTACTGCGGGCACCCATGAGAATAACCAGTTTCCACTGGCGGGCAGCCAGTTCAGAAGCAAGAAATAGCAATGGGGCAACCCCTACACCGGCACCGATCAACAGTCCCTTACCGGCGGGCCCACTGCAGGTATAACCATGTCCCAAAGGACCCAACAGGGGCAACAGATCTCCACTAGCCCTCTTAGACAGCCAATTTGTCCCTTTCCCTCTAACTTGATAAAGAATATCCACCTGCCCCTTGCTCCGATCCACCTGGTGGATGCTCATGGGACGCCTTAAAAAATTATCATACCCCTCGCCACAGCGCAACATAGCGAACTCACCCGGAGAAGCAGCCCTGGCCAGCTCCGGTGCCTCAAGACTGAGCAGATAGTAGTCAGGGGCCAGGGATAGCTGCTCGCTCACCCTACAGGTAAACTCACCCGGACTTTTTACGTTTTCTACTCCATTATTTTTGTTCATTAAACAGTCACTCCTAAAAATACATTGTGTGTATCGTCAGCTCTGCCTGAAGTCCTGCCTTATATTAGCACATATTCTAAAATGAGAACCGTTCCCCTGATTATTTCCCGTATAATGATGACTGAACCTGATTAAAGTTCACGGTAAAATTTGATCTCCCCTGATGCAACTGTCAGCACCGGCCATCCCCGCAATTCCCAGCCATCAAAAGGAGAGTTTTTGCCTAAGGAAACAAATTCATCTACCTTGACAGGCTGCTGTAAATGAGGATTCACCACTGTGAGGTTTGCTTCTGCACCGACCTGGAGCACTCTATCCGGCAGCCCTAAAATATGCGCTGGATTACAGGCCATTTTCTGAGCCAGTTCCACCGGGCTTAAGACCTTTTTCTCCATTAGATGCTTCCAGACCAGAGGTATAGCAGTTTCTAGACCTGAGATGCCAAAGGGGGCAAGATTATACTCAACCTCTTTCTCATCCCTGCGGTGTGGAGCGTGATCAGTGGCAATAACATCGATGGTGCCATCCCTGAGTCCTGCATAAAGAGCGTCTTGATCTTCCTTGCTGCACAGAGGAGGCTTTACCTTTGTGTTAGTATCGAAATCTCTCACAGCTTCATCTGTCAGACAGAGATGGTGCGGAGTCACCTCCGCTGTAACGCGGATCCCGCGCTGTTTTGCTTCTCTGATAATAGCGACAGAACCCGCACTGCTTACATGGGCAATGTGTAGAGGAGCTCCCGTCAACTCTGCTAGAACCAGATCTCTGGCCACCTGAACATCCTCAGCTGCGGTAGGGATTCCCTTCAGGCCAAGCAGTGTTGAGTTAAAACCTTCATTCATCACACCCTCATCACTTAAGAAGATATCCTCACAATGGCTGATCACCGGAATATCGAACATTTTCGCATATTCCATGACCCTGCGCAGCACCTCACTGTTCATGATCGAGCTTCCATCATCAGATAGAGCAACAGCACCCGCATCCACCAGTTCCCCGATTTCAGAGGGTTCCCCACCTGTTCTCCCTTTGGTAGCACAGCCTATCGGGTAAACAGGAAAGGATGCCTGAGAGGCCTTTTCTTTGATCAAGGAGATAACCGCACTGTTATCAGCGGGAGGTTTTGTGTTCCCCATGCAGGCAACAGCGGTGAACCCTCCCTTTGCTGCTGCCCTGGTGCCTGTCAGGATGGTCTCCTTCAACTCCTCACCAGGCTCACGCAGATGGCAGTGCATGTCCACAAAACCAGGAAAGATGTAACACCCATCTAACAGCAGTTCCTTTGCCTCCGGAGCATCTAGCTGCTCACCTATTTCAGTGATCTTCGCCCCTTCCCAGAGCAGATCAAGCTTTTTTACAGTATTGGAAAGGGGATCAACCATCAAACCGCCCTTAAGCAGATATTTCATTTTCTTCACCTCGTCCCATAAGTAGATAAAGCAGAGCCATGCGTACAGCTACCCCATTTGTCACCTGCTCATTTATTACTGCATGAGGCCCATCCTGGACATCAGGACTGATCTCTATTCCACGGTTAACCGGTCCCGGGTGCAGCACCAGTACATCAGGAGCGGCCACCTGGAGTTTCTGTTGATCCAAACCATATAACCGGGTATACTCTCTGATACTAGGGAAAAGGCCTTTCTTCTGGCGCTCCAACTGAATGCGCAGCACATTGATCACATCCGCCCCCTCAAGACCCTCTTCCCAATTGTAATAAACCTTTACCCCTAATCTTTCTATTTCGGGAGGCATCAATGTGGCAGGTCCTACTACCCGCACCTCCGCTCCCATTTTAGTGAGCCCCCAGATATTGGAAAGCGCTACCCTGCTGTGAGATATATCACCCAGGATAGCCACTTTAAGCCCCTGAAGACCACCCTTTTTCTCTCGTATGGTAAACATATCAAGTAGTGCCTGTGTGGGATGTTCATGGGCGCCATCACCACCATTGATGACACATGCACTCACCCAGCGCGACAATTGATGGGGAGCACCGGCAGCACTGTGTCTAATAATGATCACGTCCGCTGCCATAGCTTCCAGAGTTCTAGCTGTATCCCGCAGGCTTTCACCCTTCTTAACACTGCTGGTGGCAACAGAAATACTGGAGGTATCCGCGCCCAGGTATTTAGCCGCCAATTCAAATGATGTGCGGGTCCGGGTGCTGGGCTCATAAAAAAGTGTGATGACAGAGCGACCGCGTAAGGTAGGTACCTTCTTGATGTCTCTGGTCATAATATCTTTCATTGGCTCAGCAGTATCCAGTATAAGGTTGATTTCCTGTGCAGATAGTTCCTCTAAACCAAGGACATCCTTTCGTTTAAATATCATAATCTATTATTACCTCCCTTAATAAAATGAAAAACCTCTTTGCGCCTATTTTAGGCTAACAAAGAGGTTTACTGCCTTTCCTTCCCCTTTGCTAGCCTCACTGAGCTAGATTAAAAGGGTACTTCGCTTTCACGTATCATTTTCTACAATCGTCACCTTGTCTTCCTCATCTATTTCCATCAAGCTCACTTGAACTACCTCTTTGCGTGATGTGGGAACATTTTTGCCCACATAATCCGCTCTGATGGGAAGTTCCCTGTGCCCTCTGTCGATCAACACTGCCAATTGAATAAGCTGGGGCCGGCCCAAATCCATCAAGGCATCCAGTGCCGCCCTGGCTGTTCGGCCTGTGAAAAGAACATCATCAACCAATACAATCTTTTTGCCGGTGATGCTAAACGGAACTTCTGTTTTTCTAACCAGCGGATGATAGTCGAGCTGACTAAGGTCATCCCGATATAGAGTAATGTCCAGAATACCCTGAGGCACAGCAGCATCTTCAATCTTCTTAATTCTATCGGCTATCCTCCGGGCAAGAGGAACCCCTCTCCGCCTGATGCCGATCAAAACCAAATCCTCTGTTCCCGCATTCTTCTCCAGGATCTCATGAGCGATTCTTGTTAATGCCCTTCTGATATCATCCGCATCCATGATCTGAACTTTTTCTCGTGGGGACAACCTTCTCACTCCCTAACTGCCATAAAAAAACCCGCCCCAAGGCACCTTGTAAGCAGGTATGGCGTAATGATTATAATACCTTGCCGGTCTCACAGGACCAGCTTAAAGGACCTTCATATAATAATTGATCAAACAATAGATGTTGTCAAGAATTTTAATATAAATATTTTTACAAGCCACATTTCCCCATCCGGACAATTGCTTATTATTCGTTAACATTTGCGCAGATTATGCAGGGTCTTTGCAAACACTCGAGGCACAGGAGCCTCAAAGGTGAGCATCTCAGCGGTTCTTGGGTGTTGAATTGTGATTTGATGAGCATGCAGGGCCTGCCCTGGAAGCTCCAGAGGGTTGCTCCGCGTCCCATAAATAGTGTCCCCGGCAACAGGATAACCCGCATAGGCCAGGTGAACTCGGATCTGGTGTGTGCGCCCGGTCTCCAGTTCAACATCCAGCAGGGTGTATCCGCCAAATCTTTCCTGAACATGATAGCGAGTGAGCGCCTCCTTTGCCCCCGGTGTTCCGGGAGGCAAAACAGCAACTTTTTTGCGGTTTCGAGGATCCCTTCCCAGTGGAGCATCGATGACCCCTTTATCCTCTTTTACCTGACCCAGCACCAAAGCCAGATATCTCCTTTTGACCTGCCGTTCCTTCAACTGGTGTGACAACTCTTGATGGGCGAGATCTGTTTTGCCCACCAACAGCAATCCGGATGTATCTTTGTCCAGACGGTGTACAATCCCCGGTCTCAAATAGCCTCCACTTCTTGATAGTTGAGCACAGTGATTAAGGAGGGCATTGACCAGGGTTCCCTTCTTGTGCCCAGCAGCCGGATGCACCACCATCCCCTGGGGCTTATTGACAACTAATAGATCTTCATCCTCATAAATTATATCCATGGGAATCTCTTCAGGCATCAGTGTGGTTTCCTCTGAAGCAGGCACCTGCATTTCGATGATATCGCCAGTATGTACCCTGTAACTGGAGCGTCTGGTTTTTGCATTGACAAGAACAAGGCCGTTTTGGATCAGATGCTGCACCTGAGAACGGCTCAATTGCACAGGTTGGTTGACCAGGAACTGATCCAATCGCTTTCCCTCAGCCTCCGGAGGCACCTCCAACCGATATTCTCGCTCCACAGCCAACTTTTTTTAACCCCCCTTTTTAATTATGAAAACAAATAAAAATATCGCTCCGATAAAAATAAAGACATCTGCGGCATTAAAAATCGGCCACACCCGGAAATCCAGAAAGTCCACCACATGCCCAGTGCGCAACCGATCAAGTAAATTGCCCATGACACCACCTGTTAAGATCCCCAGTGCACAACTCATCTTCAGATTTCTTCCCGGAAAATAGATGGGCAAAATCGACACTAATATTATGAAAAAAACCGCCATCGCCACAAAGATCTCTGTTCTATAAGCAAGAATGCCAAATGCTCCCCCGGGGTTTCTCACATATGTGATATGAAAAATATTAGTTATGACAGGAATCGATTCTCCCGGCTGCATTTGATTGACGATCATCCCTTTGGTGGACTGGTCAATCAGCAGGACCACAAAAATAGTAAATAAAAATACAGCTGCATTCAAAACAATGCCTACGGTATCCCTTCTCAAGCCTCATCCCCCATTTGCCGCAGTGTTTCATAATCTCCCGCTGTTATTGCCTGATAGGCACTCTCCATGCGCAGTGCCATTTTATCTGCTGTCAGTTCATCTGCCCGCTTCAGTGCAGCTGCAGACATACGTATCTTTCGTTCTGGATCATGCAGAATGGACAGGGCTTTTTCCGCAAATTCTTGCTCATCACCTTTACAAAGGTAACCTGTAACACCATCCTGTACCATGGCCAAAGACCCATAAGCAGCTTTGGCAACCACAGGAAGCCCTGCAGCCATAGCCTCCACCAAAACAAGCCCCTGGGTTTCAGTCACAGAGGGAAAAGCAAAAATATCTGCTGAACTATAGGCTCCGGCAATAGTTTCAGGAGGAAGTTTTCCGGTAAAGATAACTTTATCTCCGATACCCAGATCCGCTGCTGAGTTTTGCAGGACTCTCTGCTCAGGGCCACTGCCTACCAATACCAGAACTGCATCCTTCTCTTGTCTGGCTATATGAGCAAAGGCATGCAGCAAAAAAGAAAGGTTCTTCTCTTTACCGATCCTGCCCACAAACAAGAATATCTGTTTGTTGCGGGGAACACCAAACTGTTTGGATAGAAAATCTGGGTCACCATTCTGGAAGCGATCAGTATATATTCCTGTAGGAATAGATACCACCGGTTTTTTGACACCATTTTCCACAATCATTTCTTTGATCACCCCTGTGGGTGTGATCACGAGATTGCAGCGGTTGCAAAAGTTTGTCGTATATTTGACCATCCCCGCTTTTGTTATCTGCCCGGGAAGAGGGGCATAGTGCATATATTGATCATAGAGTGTATGGTAGGTAAAGACAACAGGTATATCTAAATGACGAGCCGTTTTAATCCCTACCTGACCAAGGGTGAACGGGGAATGAACATGGATCAGATCAAAATCGATATCAGATACATATTCTCTGGCTAGCTTAAAGATAGGCAGTGCTATATAAAACTCCGGGTTGATGGGCGTATGAAAAGAGGGAAAACGAAATACATTGGATTCTTTCCCCTTCACCTGGGGATAATCTGGAGCAAAGATAAATATCTCATGACCCAGACGCGCCAGTTCCTTAGAAAATGTTTCGATTGATAGGACAACACCACTGACATAAGGGCGGTAACTATCAGAAAATATTCCTATTTTCATACACAGATCAACCCATCAAGGTTCACCTGGGGGTCCCTCATCATCCTTCCCGCGCAAATCCTGATAGAGATTCCCCTCTTCATCCTTGTAGACAGATATCCCTTCAACATCCTCAACAGTTCCCTCCTCCTCATTGCGGTTCTCAAAATCTGAGGAGGTTCCATAATGCTCCACTGCTTGCCAGGCATCCTCCCCATCGAACTGCACTTCATGCTGCGTATTTAGTCGATCCTCAGCGAACCCGCCGAATGGCGGCATCACCACCCCTTCCTCTACTGGACGCCTTGAGGCAGTTACTTGGTCATCAAGTTTCTGTCGACATTGATAACAAAAGGTTGTGAAAGGCACAGCCTCTAATCTCTCCTCAGGGATCTCTTGTCCGCACCCCTCACATATTCCATAATTACCTTCTTTGATCCTCCCCATGGCATCTTTCACCTGTTTTAATTGCCGTTGGAAAAGGTCTTTATATCCTATATCTTTGCTGCGTTCAAATGTCTCCGTCCCTATATCTGCAGGGTGGTTATCATACATGGATAGTTCTTGTAAAGTATCTTTCAGGCTGCCGATCTCTTCAGCTTCCTCAAGTGTGGATAAATTGTCCAAGATTCTCCTCTTTTCTCCCCGCAACAGCCAACGAAAGTGAGCTAACTTATCTTGTTCCAAGACATTTTCCCCACCTTATTTATTTTAGACACCCGTTTCTAACTGCAACTGCACCAAACGCACAATAGTGGCGATAAAATCACTGACTACAGGGAGGTTAAGCACAACAATACGCTGCATAATAGAAAGGACAATCGCCCCCAGTATTGTAAAACCCACAGCAATACCCAATCCGCGAGCCAGTCCGGAAATAAAGTTGATCAAGAGGAGACGCTTTGGGTTATTCAACAGTTCCACATATTCAGCCAATTTCATGCGCTCCAAGTTTAAGGATAACTCATCTATTTTTATTTTCAAGGCCTCTATCAGTTCGGCAGTGCGCTTTTGCATCTTATTCCCCTGCACTAGAGTCTTCCCCAAACATCATCTCTTTTATCCCGGAGGCAGCCACTTTGCATCAATTGGTCAGGGCTTGTAAAGGAGCAGGGATTCTCCCCCCTCTTTTGATAAAGGCATCTGAATGATAACTGCTCACATCCATGACCGGGGCACTACCCAGTAGCCCCCCAAACTCCACCAGATCTCCTTTTTTCTTACCCGGAGCAGGTATCAAACGCACTCCTGTAGTCTTTTTGTTGATCATACCGATTGCTGCTTCATCAGCAATAATGGCGGCGATGGTTTCTGCGGTGGTGTCCCCCGGAACCACAACCATATCCAAACCCACTGAACAGATACATGTTAAGGCCTCTAGTTTTTCAATTGTCAAGGCACCTTCGGTGACAGCTCGGGACATACCCTGATCTTCACTTACCGGTATAAAGGCACCACTGAGCCCACCCACATAAGAGGAAGCCATGGCACCACCCTTTTTCACGGCATCATTGAGCATAGCTAGGGCAGCGGTACTGCCTGGTGCACCACACATCTCCAAACCCATGGCCTCCAATATTTCCGCTACACTGTCTCCCACAGTCGGCGTCGGTGCCAGTGAAAGGTCCACAATCCCAAAAGGAACACCAAGCTTCTCAGATGCTTTTCGCCCCATTAGTTCGCCCATGCGTGTGATCTTAAATGCTGTCTGTTTGATCATAGAGGCCAGTGTGCCCAAATCAGCATCATGGTACTCCCTGACCGTATTTAAAATAACGCCCGGGCCGCTGACACCAACATTGATCACACATTCCGGTTCTCCGACACCATGAAAAGCCCCTGCCATAAAGGGATTATCCTCAGGAGCATTGCAGAAAACAACCATTTTGGCACAGCCCAAGCCATCCTTGTCCGCCGTTCTCTCCGCAGTCTCCTTGATCGCTTTTCCCATATCATAAACAGCTTCCATGTTAATGCCGGACTTTGTTGTACCCACGTTAACGGATGCGCAAACATGCTCTGTTTCTGAAAGGGCCTCAGGTATAGAATTGATCAGGCTGCGATCCCCATTCGTAAACCCTTTATGCACCAATGCGGCAAAGCCACCGATAAAATTAATACCGATCTCCTTGGCCGCCTTATCCATAGCACGGGCCAAATAAGAGTAATCTTTATCTTTAGAGCATTCAGCTACCAAAGCTATCGGGGTTACAGATACCCGTTTGTTGATGATCGGTACGCCATAATTGCGCTCCAATTCTTCTCCTACCTCAACCAAATTGCCTGCACAACGAACGATCTTTTCATAGATCTTCTTTCCCGTGGCTTTCAGGTCAGGATCAGCACAGTCTCGCAGGCTTATTCCCATGGTAATAGTTCTGATATCTAGATTCTCCAACTCCACCATGCGTATGGTTTCCAAGATTTCATCAGTCGTATAGGAAAATGGCACTCAAGATTCACCCTTTCTAAATCCGATGCATGTAGCGGAAGATATCTTCATGCTGCAGGGTAATCTTGACACCGATTTCATCACCTGCATCTTCCAGCTTCTGCCGAATTCCTGTAATATCATCAGGAGAACCGGAGAAATCCACGATCATGATCATGGTAAAATACCCCTGCAGGACCGTCTGGCTGATATCTAATATATTAACCTGAGAAGCAGCGAGGATACCCGCTACTTTGGCGATAATCCCTACCTTGTCATGGCCAATAACTGTGACAAAACCACGCTCTTTGTCATCTCCCTTTTCTTGGCCTGGCACCTTCTCTTCGCCGTCCCCTTTAACATACTGCAGAGTTATACCCTTTTCCTTGATCATCTCCCGTGCGGCGTAAGTGATAATCGACCCCACAACCACCCTCAATTCAAAATTATCCGGCAATA
Organism: Thermacetogenium sp. UBA5472; assembly: GCA_002426495.1. Classification (GTDB taxonomy): domain Bacteria; phylum Bacillota; class DSM-12270; order Thermacetogeniales; family Thermacetogeniaceae; genus Syntrophaceticus. The sequence continues at coordinate 11,690 of DIQC01000037.1, read as the reverse complement.
CAGCAATCTCATCTTTCGTAATGACATCCTGCATGAGAATCACCTACTATTCCTCGTTTTTTTCCTCATTATTTTCTACCACTTCACAACAACGCTGGCAGAGGTCAGGATGGGAAGCAAAGTTGCCCACAGTCTCCTTATATAGCCAGCACCTGGTACATTTCCTGCCAGGAGCAGGGGCTACCATTATAGATAACTGCAGATCATCGTTCAGTTTCATTGCACCTTGCGGAGCAGCCTCCCAAACATCATGCACCTTTACACTAGATACAATAAAAATTGCCGGCAATTCATCCTCTATCTGGAGCAAAAAGTTCAGTGTTTCTTCATTTTCCGGATAAAGGGACACATTTGCCTCAGTAGCAGGCCCGATAACCTTTTCTTGACGAGCAGCCTCTAAGGCTTTGGCAACCTCATCCCTCAAATCAAGGATTCTTTCCCAATAACTTTCCAACTCCGGATTCAGGTAATCACGGTTCGCCCGGGGCAAATCAGTCAAGTGTACATTCTCAGCCATATCTTTAGATCCGGGCAGATAGCTCCAAACCTCCTCCGTCGTAAATGGGAGGACAGGAGCCAAAAGCCGCGCCAGAACGTTGCCTGCTTGACAAAGCACCGTTTGAATACTGCGGCGCTCTCGCTCACCTGATGCGGAGCAGTATAGTGTATCCTTTGTTATATCAAGATAAAATGAACTCAGATCCACGATACAAAAAGTAGAGATGGCATGATAGACAACATGAAATTCACTCTTTTCATAGGCCTTGTTTACCCTTTGAATTAATTGATGCAGTTTGAAGATGATCCACCTATCCAACAGTGTTAATTCCTCATATGGGAGGCTATCTGTCTCTGGTTGGAAATCATAAAGATTCCCCAATATAAAACGGAAGGTGTTGCGGATCTTACGATAAGCATCTGCCATCTGACCCATGATCTTCTTGGAAACAGCAATATCATTTCGATAATCAGCGGAAGCCACCCACAATCTTAACACATCCGCCCCATACTTATCGATAACATTCTGGGGATAGACCACATTACCCAGCGACTTGGACATCTTTCTCCCGCCTTCATCCACAACAAACCCGTGGGTGAGTACAGCCTTATAGGGAGCTGTGCCTCGTGTGGCAACAGCTGTGGATAAGGAAGAGTTAAACCAGCCCCTGTGCTGGTCACTGCCCTCTAGATAGAGATCCGCAGGCCACCGCAGCTCAGGACGCTGCTCCAGCACAGCAGCATGGCTGGAACCTGAATCAAACCAGACATCCATAGTGTCAGTTTCTTTGGAGAAGTGTTTCCCACCACAGGAAGGACAACGGAATCCATCAGGCAGAAGTTCTGCAGCTGAACGCTCAAACCAGACATCAGATCCATGCTCAGCAAAGAGCTGCTGCAGATGGCCAATGGTCTGCTCATTGATTATTGTTGCATCACAATCCTCACAATAAAAAATAGGAATGGGTACTCCCCAGACCCGCTGACGAGAGACACACCAGTCGCCGCGATCAGCGATCATGTTATAGATGCGATCCTTGCCCCAGAAGGGAATCCACTCCACATCATCAATAGCCTTGAGAGTATCCTGCCGAAAGCCGTCTATAGAGGCAAACCACTGCTCAGTAGCCCTGTAAATCAAGGGATCTTTACAGCGCCAACAGTGCGGATACTGATGTTGCATTTTTGCTTTATGATAAATCTTGCCCTGCTTCTCTAATTCTTTGATAACTTCTTCATTGCTTTCCCAAACCGTCATCCCGGCAAAGTTTCCTGCCTTGGGAAGAAACCGCCCCTGTCCGTCGACCAAGGACAAAACAGGAATATTGTACCTCTGACAGACTTCAAAGTCATCAACACCATGAGCAGGTGCGGTATGCACAGCACCTGTACCCTGTTCTAAGGTGACATGTGTGCCCAAAATTAACAGGGAGTCCCGATCATAGAAGGGATGAGAGCAGCAAACCCCCTCCAGTTCCCTACCCTGCCAGGAACCCAGAATAGTAGGATTTGTCTCTCCTTTGATTTCCGCCACATTATTAAGCAGGTCTTTAGCCACAATTATTTTCTTGCCATCCACTTCAGCAAGTACATACTGATAATCCGGATGCAGAGATATGGCCATGTTGCCTGGTATTGTCCAGGGTGTGGTGGTCCAGATGAGCACATAGGTGTTTTCGTCAGCAGCAAAAACTCCCTTACTGTCTCTGACTGGAAAGAGCACATAGATGGATTCACTTTCATCCTCCTGGTACTCCACCTCTGCTTCAGCTAACGCAGTCTCACAATCCGTACACCAATAAACCGGTTTAAGGCCTTTGTAAATAAAGCCGCGCTCAGCCATCTTACCAAAGACACCGATCTGTACAGCCTCATAGGCCGGCTTCAGGGTAAGATAGGGATCATCCCAATCACCCATCACACCCAGACGCTGAAATTCTTTTTTCTGTATATCAACAAATTTCAGAGCATATTCCCTGCACAGGTTGCGAAACTTCACTGCACCTAATTTATGTCGGTCAACTTTTAGATTCTTGATAACCTGCTGCTCAATGGGAAGACCATGGGTATCCCAACCAGGTACATAAGGAACATCAAACCCAGCCATAGAGTGATACCTATTTATAATGTCTTTCAGTACCTTGTTCAGGACATGCCCTAGATGGATATTGCCATTGGCATAGGGAGGGCCGTCATGTAAAACATACTTAGGCTTTCCCTGGGATTTTTTCTGAATCTGGCCATAAAGATCGATATCATCCCAATGATTCAATAGTGTGGGTTCCTTTTTGGGAAGACCAGCACGCATAGGAAAATCGGTATGTGGCAAGTTTAACGTCTTTTTGTATTCCATATTTGCTTCACCTCATTTATATTATAAATGGATATCAAATAAAAAAAACCCCCTGCCCCCTTCAGGGGCGAGAGTTTCCCGCGGTACCACCCTTCTTCCTTCTATGACTTTAGAAGACACTTTAAGAAATAACGCTCCTCAAACGGCCTGGCTTACTCATGACAATTTTCGGCAGGCACTCCCAGGTGATTTTCCGCTGTTCCGTCGGCCGGGCTCACATCATCCCCGACTTGCTGTTCTCAACCTTCTAACTGCGTACTCGTCCTGTTCATGGTTTTCAACTATTTTCTCTTGTCCGTTATATGTAGTATATGTAGATTATACACTCTTTCGACAGCACTTATCCACCCTGCTTCGGATCTCATCCTCTGTCAACCCAGTGATCTCCAGCAGTTTACAGTGACCGGTAGCTCCCCTGATCACCTTTATCTTACCGGCACCGCATCCTAGAACCTGCCCCATAAATTTGGCAAGTTTTTTATTAGCCTCACCCTCAACAGGCGGGGCAGTCAACTTGATGCGCAGACAATCTTCTGTTATCTCTGTAATCTCATTTCTGGAAGAACGGGGCTGCACCTTAACCTGAAGCCTCGCTCCTTCCGAAAAAGTTGTTATCCAAGACAGTTCCCTCACCTCTAAAAAAGAAAACGCAGCAGTTGAATCAGTAAAACCCTCAAAATTTCCAAAAAAATGATAGCTATAAATGGAGAAAAATCAATATTCATCATCGGGCGAGGGAGTATTCTCCTGCATAGACTCAACAAAGGCTCAGTCGACTCATAAATAAATCTGATAATAGGATGGTAAGAGCGAGGTTGAAAAAATGACAAAATCACTCTTGCCACAATCAACCAGATATAAATAGTAATTGCTAAAGAGATTAGTTGAGTAATCATTGTAACTCCTCCGACCGTTCAGTAGCTGTCTCAACAGCATCCATCAACAGTCCTCTTAGACAACCCTTCTCCAGAACGTGAACACCACTGATGGTACTCCCTCCCGGAGAACAGATTCGATCTTTAAGTGCTGCCGGATGTTCACCTGTTACCTGGATCATCCTGGCTGTTCCGATCATAGTCTGAACAGCTAACTCCAAGGCAACCTGACGGGAGAGCCCCATCTTGACACCCCCATCAGCCAAGGCCTCTATAATGATCGCCATATAGGCTGGGCCACAACCACTGATCCCAGTCACTGCATCGAGTTCCCTTTCCCGGAGAGTGATCACTTTACCCAATGCAGAAAAAAGCACTTCGGCAGCATCCTGCTCATCTATACCGGCATGAGTCCCTAAGGCCAAAGTGCTCATCCCTTCACCGATCAAAGCCGGGATATTAGGCATTACCCGAATTACCGGAACACCAGCAGGCAAATGCTTTTCCAGAGTTGAAATCCTGATCCCGGCAGCTATAGATACCACCAGATGCTTCAGGGTAACAGATGGTGCGATTTCATTGAGTATTTCTTCCATCTGGTTGGGTTTTACTGCAATTATAACCACTTCACTGCGTTGAACCAAAACACTATTATCAGATGTTACCTGCACAGAAACAGCTTCCTGCAGCCTTTGCAGAGCGTCTTTATTGGAATCACTTGCTGTTATATCCTTGGGTTGTACAAGGCCTGCTCTGAGGAGGCCCTGGGTGATTGCGCTTCCCATGACACCCACACCGATGACACCGACTTTTTTTCTGCTAAAACTCATTAGTGTCCTCCCGATCTAATTCTGCTATATAAGGCTCCTGGGATATTTCTCCTGAAGTATCGGAATAGATAGTCATATTGCTGGGAACAAAAAGAAAGGAATCTTTACTGACTCTCTGCATACTCCCATCCAAGGCAAACACTGTGCCACCCAAAAAATCAAGTAAGCGCTGAGCTACTTCTTTCGTTACCTTACTTAAATTGACAACTAACGGCTTCCTGTTTTTTAGGTAATTGGCTCCCTTTTCCGCCTCATCAAAACCTTCAGGTGTCATGATAATAATTTTTACCTCGGGGGAGGTGTGCAGACTCAAAACAGGCGCTTTTTTTCTACCTCTTGGTTCCCCTTCCTGCTCACTCTCGAAATCTTCCAGTTCATCATCCTGATCTGCATAACCCAAAATATTTGCAATTTTATCAAGCCAACTGCCCGCCAAAAGGCTCACTCCCCTCTTAACTAAATAGTGCGCTCCCTACCCTGATAAGTGTTGCTCCTTCTTCAATCGCAATTTCGAAATCGTTGGTCATTCCCATAGAAAGGTGACGTAGATCAAGATAAGGCCTTGCCCGGGACATTTCTTCACGCAAATGGTGAAGCCGCTTAAACACCGGACGAACCCTTTCAGGGTCCTCCTCATGGGGTGCTATGGTCATTAAGCCGCACACATTAACCCCACCCAGATCCTGAACAGCATCAAAAAATCTGGGGAGTTCTTCCGGAGATAGGCCATATTTTGTATCCTCCCTTGACACATTAACCTGTACCAGTACCTGCCAGGGATATCCCTGTTTGATACTCAACCGATCAAGCTGTCTGGCCAAGGGCAGTCTGTCAAGGGAGTGAATCATATTCACCTTTCCCACCAGGTATTTGACCTTATTGCGCTGCAAGTGGCCGATCAGATGCCACTCAGCATCTTCACCGATCTCCTCGTACTTAGCTATAAAATCCTGAACTCTATTTTCACCTAAACTGTGCAGCCCATAGCGCAGAGCCTCTTTGGCCATTTCAACTGTCGTCATCTTGGTTACGGCGACAAGCTTAACTTCAGATGAACTACGGCCTGCACGTTGACAAGCCTGCTCTATGCGTTCATTAACCAATTCAATGTGTTCTTTAAGAGCAGCAGGCAATAAAATCGTCCTCCTCTTGATTCGGCAAATTAAGACCGATTCCTTCCTTAATTTAAATATCTTTCTTGATCAACCTGGCCACCCCCGGATTCTTCACCACATCCGCACCAGGCGAAATCCCCTGAACTGCTACCTGGCCATCCAACACTGTGACAACTTCCACATTTTTTACCACCGGGCCAGTAACAGACATTATATATAAATATACTTCATTTTCACCATCTTCTTTTACTAGTGCTGAATCAGGGACAATAACACCCTCCCCTTTTCTGCAGCTCACCTCTAATTCCAAAAGACGCTGACAGGGAAAGGACCGCACCTGCTCCAACTCTACAATGGTATACATGTTACCTTTTTTGTCGATGAGAGAGATTACCTTCCCTCGGCCACCCTGGTCCTTCCCCCAGGTAAGCTGCAGCCGTGCACCCTCTTTTACATGAGAGGCATAACCAGCGGCAAATTGTATAATAATATAAGGATTTTCCAGATTATCGATGACCTTAAAAATCGGCTCCCCCTTATCGAGCACTTCCTTTTGCGGCTTGGTTTCCTTGGTTTCCTCCGTGATGTTATTGAAAATCAGAACAGGATCAGTGTGCTGCCAGGAGAGACGGTCATAAACACCCTCCCAACCATCAAGACTATAGCAGACAATACCAGCAGAAGGGCTTTTGAGCTCAACACTGCCAGCACTGCCATCAGGGCCTGTCAGGGGTTTAATATGCCCAACAACCGTATCGATGGAAAGCCGGGTCCCCTCGGCAGCCAAAGGTTCCAACTCTCCGGATACTGGTGCTCTAACTACCTCTTCCTGAAATAATAAGACACCCTTGGCCTTAGCTGTTGCTGTCAATACCCCTGTTTGAGCTTCTACGGTTCTGATAGCTTGAAACACACAAAAATTAAACACCTGCATTCCCAGCCAAATTACAGCAAGAGCTAAAAAAGAAAATAGGATCAGCCTTTTGACAAGACTGCTCAGCTTTTTCTTGGAAGTTCTCTTCTTCAATTTGTCATGCCTGATCTTGATAACATCTTTTTCCACCTAGAGCACCTCTTAACACCTACATCCTGCAGAATCTACAGCACGACCCACTGTCAGAGACGCTTCAACATCAAGAAAGCGTTGATTTGTAGAGCCGCGAAAAGGCACACTCAAATCCCTCTCTGATTCGATATAAAGGCCATCCACCAAAATGTCACTTCTCTCCAGCAGCAACTTGACATCTCGGGCATCCCTGGACATCTTTAAAAGCTCTTCGAAAGTATACCCAGTGTAGGTAACTATATCCAAGCCCATCCCTTTGACCTGTTCAGCCAAAGCTGCCATAGCCTCAGCCTGTGCAAAAGGCTCTCCCCCTGAAAAGGTAACACCCTGCAAGAGCTGTGTGCCCCGAATTAAAGAGAGAATTTCCTCCACTGCTATCTCTTCTCCCCCATTAAAATCCCAGGTTTCAGGGTTATGACAGCCAGCGCAGCCATGGGGGCATCCCTGGGCATAAATAACAAACCTGATCCCTGGCCCGTCCACAACACTTTCCTTTGTATAACCTGCAATTCGAAGTTTCATCTGCCTCCCCCTCGCCTGCCCTCGACTAACACCCGTCTGCACACACCAATGCCCTGCTCTCATAACCGAAGACATCAACTGCCTTGACACAGATCTTTCTGACTCCTTCTACCCCGGGCACGCGGATCTCAGTCTCAAGACCGACCCTGCAATCATTGCCTCGGCAAGACTGCCACCTACCTTGAAAAACCTTTCCATCATAATCTGGATCAACCATCCAGTATTCGATGAGAGCAAGTGGATCAGAAGTTATCACTCTCTCTAGTTGATCACTTATCTGCAAAGGAAGAGAATCCATATCTATGTGATAGTCAATCAGTTCCACTTTTATTGTATCAAATCCTTCGGATCTGCTAATAACAGATTGTTTCAGCACCAAAGAACCGATGGAAGGTAAAGGGTACTGAGCAGCTTGACTGATAAACTTACTTTGTTGATTCAACAGGCGTTTATATGTAAGCTTATACGCCAACCTGCTTGCATCAGCCATGATCCAGCGCCTTCCAAGCTTTTCGGCAACCGCACCTGTAGTTCCACTGCCACAGAAAAAATCAGCCACCATGTCCCCTTCATTGGAATGGCCATTGATGATCCTCTTCAACAAACCCTCCGGTTTTTGGGTAGTGAACTTGAGGTTTTCATATGCTGTCGGACTGAGGATCTTCTGCACCTCTTTGCCGCACCACCAATCATCCAAGCCCGCTCCTTCTTTGCGCAGTGCATACTTATCCCCTTTGACAGCGGTAAGTCCCCTCTCCAATGTCCCCTTTGTATAAGGGCGAAATTGCCTGTTGAAAGTCCAGTCAGAGCCCTTGCTGTACCATAACAGCAGATCATGTTTTTTTGAGTAGGTTTTCTTTGGCGCTCCCCCACCCCCATAACACCAGGCGATTTCATTACGAAAGTTATCGTAGCCGAAGATCTCATCGAGCAGCACCTTGACATAATGTACAGCATGCCAGTCCAAGTGAATGATCAGCGAACCCTGCTCACTTAACAACTCCCTCATCAGAAACAGTCTGGAATAAAGCATCCTTAGATAGCCAAACATCCCCTCATCCCAGGAATCTTCATAAGCCCTTTGTTCCAGCACAAGGGGATCACCACCCACATTAGAGATAGTGCTAGTTGTCCGATAGTTGGCCCTGCTGGCAAAAGGAGGATCAATATAGATCAGATCAACCTTCCCCTTCATTGATGGAAGGCCTGTGGCGGCATCACCCGCCAGCAGGGCTTCGATGATCAGCAAATTATCCCCATAAAAAAGACGATTAGTCCATTTCTCTGATGACTCTGATGACACTGCCCCATCCATCTCTGCCACACTGTCGGTCATCAAGGGGAAGACATATTCATTTACCTGCAGTGAAGCGGCAGGGCAGCACTTGATCCGCTCCAAGCTTGTTTCCGCTTCTTTTCTGCCCTCAATAACAACTGCAGGTAATTGGGAGATCAACGATTCAGACATTACCTTATCACCGCATTCCTATTGTATACATCAACCATGGGGAATCCTGTCTTTCAATTCCGCTAGCTTACCATCATTGAAGCGATCTATAGTGCTCAAATACCCTGTAATCCTACGTACCCGGCGGATATCAGAGGAACCGCAGCGCGGACACTGCCTCTCATCAATTACCCCGAGTAAATTGCAGCTGCAGCAAAAGTCCACAGGGTAATTGATCCCTGCATATCCCATATCACAGTCACTCATATGTTGAAGCAGTTTCTCCACTGCCTGCAGATTATGCTGGGGTGGTGATGGCAGCTCTACATAGCTGATATGCCCTGCATCGAAGTGTTTATGGTATTTCCCTTCCAGCCTGATCTTGTCAAATATACTGATCGGATAGTAAACAGGAATATGAAATGAATTTGTGTAATATTCCCGATCAGTAACACCGGGTATGATCCCATACTCTTGACGATCAATCTTGACGAACCTTTTACATAACCCTTCAGCAGGTGTGGCTAAAAAGGTGTAATTCAGATCAAACCTTTCACAAGCCTCATCCACTTTTTCCTTGATGTGTTCCATAATTTCCACACCAAGGGTTTGGGAATCCTCATTCTGTCCATGATGGTAACCTGTCAGGGCAACCAGGGTTTCCGCCAACCCGATTACTCCCACAGATAGTGTACCATTAACAATAGCAGGTTCGATACTGTCACCGGGCTTTAAGTCCTCTGATCCCATATAAAGCCCCTGGCCCATGACAAAGGGAATATCCTTCACCCTCAGCCTGCACTGCACTTTGAACCTGTGGTAAAGCTGATTGAGAGTAAGTTCTGTTACCTCATCAAGCAAACTGAAGAACTTTTTGATGTTTCGCTCCGCTTTGATAGCCAAGCGCGGAAGATTCAGAGTTGTAAAGGAAAGGTTCCCTCTCTTGGTGGTAACCGCAGGGCCGCGACGGTTAGCCATCACCCGGGTACGGCAGCCCATATAGGCCACCTGGTCACCGTACTGCTTATTGAAAGACGCATCCATAAAACTGAAAGTAGGGTTAAGCCTTTTACTAGCCACCCTGATTGCCAGTTGAAAGAGATCATAGTTAGGGTCTTCCGGATTAAAGTTGATACCCTTCTTCAGCCGGAAGATTATATTGGGGAAAATAGGATTTTCACCCTTCCCCAGTCCCGCCTCATATGCCAGCAAGAGGTTGCGAGTAACCAGGCGCCCGGGCTCAGAGATATCAGTACCCAGATTGAGTGATGAAAAAGGCACCTGGCTCCCTGCCCTACTATGCATAGAATTTAGGTTATATACTAAGGCCTCCATAGCCTGGTAAATTTCTTCTTCACCTTCACCATCAATAAATGGAGCCAACTGATTATCAAAAAAGGGAAAGGATTGGCCTCCATACATATCGTTCTGCGCACTCTGCAGGATGATCGCCGCTAGAGCAGTTGCAGAGGCTGGGCGCTTAGGCGGCCTGATAAAACCGTGGCCATTATCAAAGCCATCGGTTAATAATTCATCTAATGGTATTTGTAGGCAATTTATTGTGGTAGCGTAGAAGTCTAGATCATGTATGTGTATATCCCCCTGCTGATGAGCCAGGGAATAATCCTCATCCAGAAGCCTGGACAAATAATAGTTCCTGCTGGCTGCACTGGCAATCTGCAGCATCTTGGCTGAGGGGGAGTTTCCTACATTAGCATTATCCTTGTCCGTCTCCCTAACGATATCCTCAACAACATCCATCAGTTCGGTTTTTGCATCACGCATCCGTGTGCGCTTGTCCCTGTACAGGATGTACGCCTTGGCAGTACGGGCATGTCCCTCTTCAATCAATACCTTTTCCACCACATCCTGAACATCCTCTACACCAAAGAGATTCCCGTTGTACTGCTCCCTAAGCATCCGTAATACATTCAAAGTAAGAGAAACCGCCTGCTCGCGATCCTCCCCACCTACAGCACGAGCAGCCATAAAGATGGCATCTGTAATTTTGGAGTCGTCAAAAGGTACTTCTCTACCATCCCTTTTTCTGATTTTAGTAAACAAATTAGTTCTCCTCTCTTATACAATATTGCATATATTAGCGCTCCTTGGCACCTATTTCCTCTAAACAGTCAAGGATTTCTCCCACATCTTTGAATTCTCGATAAACAGAAGCAAAGCGAACATATGCCACTGTATCCAGGCCAAGCAGGTGGTCCATCACCATCTGCCCGATGGTCATACTGGAAACCTCCGGTTCAGATTGATCCCGTAGTTTCCTTTCAATCTCATCTACAATAGCAGACATTTTAGTATGCGCTATAGGCCTTTTCTCGCAGGCTTTCATGATCCCGGTAAGAAGCTTGTCCCGACAGAATATCTCTCTCCTGCCACCTTTTTTTGTCACCCAGAGGGGGATATCCTCAACACGCTCATAGGTTGTGAAGCGTCTGCTACAAGATATACACTCCCGCCTGCGTCTGATGGTAAAGCCACTATCCAGAGAGCGGGAATCCAAGACTCGCGATTCCCCATCTTTACAATAAGGACATGCATAAGCCATTAGACCATCCCCTTATCTCTTCATAAATCAACATGTGGAGCTTTGCGATATATATTATACTACATCTAGTACTAATAAAAAAAGTCCCATTTTTATTTTGGGACTGATCTTTTTTTATCTGGTTTTATTGGATAGAATATGCCGATAGATGATTTCCAGTTACCCGCGGAGTTTTCAGAAAATATTCTACTTCACCTGCTGTCTGATTGCAGAGGACAGCTCGACAAGGATCACATCCACACCTATCTTAACAATATTCTCCCAGGGAACAACCACCTCTTCATTTTTTCCAAGAAAGCTGAACATTCGGCTGGTGCCTGGCAAGATAACGGATTTGACGCGGCCGGTATCCACATCAATATCAATATCCCTGATCATACCGAGCCGCTTGCCGTCATTAACATTGATCACATCATGGAGC
>DIQC01000001.1:36538-45837 GCA_002426495.1 Thermacetogenium sp. UBA5472 | reverse complement strand
TGTTTTAGTGCGCCCGGGTTCGCAGACATGTAGGCTACCCGAGCTTGCTACAGGAAGAAAGAATCTCTCCTTGTAAAGGCACTGGTTATCTGTTATTGTCGAATACTTTCATGTATACGTGAAAAAATTTAAGGTGTGTAAACAGGTGAAGTTTTGGAAACTGAAGCTGTTGAGGCAAAGATAAACTATCTTGAAGAGGAGAAATAAAAATAAGGGCTATATCAATGGATATTTAATGATTAACACCCTAGGACAATTCTGGGGTGTTTTTTTGGAACCGTATCATATTTATTATGTTTATGTCTGATCCCTATTACTCAGTATTGCTTTCCACAGCCGATTACATTTAATAGAGAACCGTCCTCTGATCCCCTGATCCCACCGACTTTTGATAGTGGTGGCAAACGAAACGTCCCCTTGCCACACCCTTGTCACAACGATAGTTGTCAATATGATTTTGTAAGTTAGTGAAAAAAATGCCGACCGGGATGCACACTGCATCTCAATCGGCAATCAGATTCATTTTATATTTAGTAAAGTTTAGTTAAAAATTTAAGCGCTCCTTTTAAAAATTCCTAACCAATTACTTTTTTTGCTTCGTTCAATACTTTATTCACCTCTTCATCAGAAAAATCTATCTTCATTTCCCGTTCTATCCCATAATTTGTCACGACTAGGTAGTGATCTGCTTTGAGACCTGCATCTTCAAGAGCGGTTTTCCCGCAACCCTTACTGCAGCCATCAATGAGCAGCCATTGATCAGCGTCCTGGGCTGCTTCGGCTAAACGCTGCTTGTCTTTTTCTTTAAATTTATCTCCGGCCAGACGCACGAATTTACCATAACCTTCTTTTTGCAAAATACTTGCAGCTTGGTAAGAGATTAAAGATACATTAGAACCACCTGGGCAAGAAACAATAATTACTTTTTTCTCGCAACTATCAGACATCAGCTCTTCCTCCTGTTATAGTGAGTATGGTAACGCGCACTTCCTAAGTAATTATAACGAGTAAGATTAATTAAAACCTGCTGCGCAAAGCACAAAACATGAAAAAATTGTTTGTGCTCGTTCAGAACCTTTTTTGTTTGGCTAGCATTTCTACTGAGCCATGCAAGTGTGGCAACAAGGTTTTAATACTCTATATATTTCGAAAATCATTAATTTAGGTATTGCATTATATATAACAATATGAGAATATAGGTATATACTAATTTAGTATTAGTTTAATATAAATAATATTTACTAAGGGAGGGGACAAGATGAAGGAACGCAATAAATTTCTACTATTAATAGCGCTTTTTTTAGCAGCCTATTTTATTCCCTTTGGGCATCCAAGGGTAAGTAAAGCAATTCTCGAAGGATTTATGATGCTGCAGGAGTATGTGCAGGAGCATGTTCTCTTCTGTTTGGTACCGGCGTTGTTTATTGCTGGGGCGATTTCTTACTTTCTCTCTCAGCAAGCAGTGATCAAGTACTTCGGTGGTGAAGCCAAACAGTGGGTAGCCTATCTAGTAGGTTCTGTTTCCGGGGCGGTGCTGGCGGTCTGTTCCTGTACAGTACTTCCACTTTTCGGCGGAATCTACAAGCGAGGTGCCGGGCTTGGCCCTGCTATCGCTTTTCTCTACTCTGGTCCTGCCATCAATATTCTGGCCATTGTATTCACAGCTAGAGTGCTAGGATGGGAACTGGGTATAGCCAGGGTAGTAGGTGCTGTAATCTTTGCCTTAGTGATCGGCCTCCTCATGGCTTTTATCTTCCGGAAGGAGGAACAGGAAAGATTAGAAAGCTCTCGCAAACTGGCGGCCGAACTGCCTGAAGAGAAAAGGACTCCATTGCAGACGCTATCGTATTTTCTTGTCATGATCTTCATTCTAATTTTTGCTGCTTGGGGTAAACCTGAGGGTAGTGAAGGATTTTGGCTGGTTGTTTTTCAGGTGAAGTGGTATCTTGCTGGAGCTTTGCTGATTATTCTGGGGTTGATGGTTTGGCGCTGGTTTGATAAGGATGAAGTTTCTTCCTGGATGGATGCCACCTGGTTTTTTACCAAACAGATCATTCCTCTGCTGTTCGCAGGAGTTATTGTGGCAGGATTTCTGCTGGGGAGGCCAGGTTTGGACAATGGAATTATTCCATCTGAATGGATTGCTGCTGTAGTAGGGGGCAATTCCTTACAGGCCAATTTTGCAGCATCTCTGGCAGGTGCGCTGATGTACTTTGCGACATTGACAGAAGTCCCCATCCTGCAGGGATTGATCGGATCCGGTATGGGGAAAGGCCCTGCCCTGGCTCTACTGCTCGCAGGTCCTGCTTTGAGTTTGCCCAGTATGCTGGTGATCGTCAGGGTTATCGGAGCGAAAAAGGGATTGACTTACGCGGGACTGGTTGTTGTAATGGCTACACTTTCCGGATGGCTCTACGGGACGTTTTTCTAAACGACCCCCAAATACTAATGAAATAAGGAGGAATTCGCGATGAAAATCGAGATTCTGGGAACAGGGTGTGCTAAATGTAATAAGCTTGAGGAACTGGTGAGAGAAGCAGTTGGTGAGCTGGGAGTTGATGCCGAAATTATCAAAATAACTGATCTCAATGAGATCCTTGAATACGACATCATGATGACTCCTGGGCTTGTTGTGGATGGAGAGATTGTATGCTCTGGCAGGCTGCCGAAAAAGGATGAGATTCTGAGTTGGCTGCAGGGATGACAATAGTGTGAATACCCATGTCGCTTTATAGCCAATACATGCAGAGGATGAAAATTCGGACCGGCTTGTTTTGAGGAGAAATTGTATGCGAGGGGAACCGTCCCCAGTGCATATTCAAGCCAATTTGTCTTGTCTTGGGGAGAGAGGAAGGAGGCGACGTAGACGTGGCGGAGAGGACCTGCCATGTATGTGCTCTGGCACAGGAAATGGAACCGGAAGGGGTATATTTTTGTTATAAGCATAAACGCGTCAAAGCGCCTAATGAAACAGGGTGGGATTGGGGATGTCTTTACTTTTGTGAAGCAGCGCCGGAGGAAAACCTTAGCCCCTACCAGTATCTGCTAATCGAGGAGGCAGATTTATCTATACGAAAGTGACATCTGCCAACATAAATGTCCCGGGTGGACAGCGAATGCAGGCAAGAAAATTAAGGAAGGATGAGTAATGATGACACAGGTTGATGTGATAGTGTTTGGGAGTAATACTCCCAGCGGCGGCTGTGCGTGTTGCTCTACTTGCAGTGATTCAGGGCAGTCTATCGAGAGAGAGGCAGGAGAATTAAAGGGAGCGCTTTTAGATAAGTGCGGAGATGGTGTTAAGTTTCGCTATGTTGATGTTATGAGTAAAGAGATGAAGGATTACCCGGATATTCAGAAGATATTGGATAGGGTGCATCTCCCATTGACAGTAATCAATGGCAAGCCTTCCTTTCACGGTGGTTTGTCCTCAGAAAAGATCGGCGGGGTCGTGTCTGAACTCTTGAAATAAAGAAAACGGAATTAATAATAATTATAACAACATTTGGAGGATGTGATGAAAATAGCCAGCGACATATTTGATCTACGTACCCGGGTTACCAAGGCTTTGGCTCACCCCCTACGTTTGAAAATTATAGATCAACTCGACATTGATCAAGAAAGGTGTGTCTGTGAACTGGTCGATGCCCTTGGCTGTGACCAGCCGGTGGTATCCAAGCACCTGGCTGTTTTAAAAAGTGCTGGGCTCGTCACCCCTCGCCAAGAGGGGACAAGTGTTTATTACAAACTGAGGACACCCTGTGTAAAGAAGTTTCTGGACTGCATCGACCGTGTACTGAAAGAGAACCTGCGGGCAACGAATGAGGAGATGTCAGGAGTGATTGACTGCGGGTAAGGGGGGAAAGTGGTGCCCCCCAAATAACATGGGGCAGATTTATCTCTTTCATATTCCAGTTAAACTTTACATTGTACGGCTAGCGTTCTTTTTCTTTACGATTTACAATATTTACGGGATTCTTTCTTTTGATCAAGTATAATAGACATGCTATGTTATTTACAGGTGATATTTCATAATAGAGGAGTAAATTATGAGCGGGAATAATGTGGTCACCAAAAGGGTTACTCTGCTGATTGCTTCAGTTAGTTCGTTTTTAACGCCTTTTCTCAGTTCATCGATCAATATCGCTTTACCGTCAATCGGTGCAGAGTTTGGGATTGATGTTGTCTATCTGAGTTGGTTGGTGACATCATATCTTCTTGCCACCGCTGTTTTTTTGGTTCCTTTCGGCAGGATTGCCGATATTTACGGCAAAAAAAGGGTCTTTCTCTGCGGAACGTTCACCTTTACAGTGGGCTCACTGCTGGCTGTTTTTGTCACCAGTGCTGAAGTGCTTTTATTGACCAGGGTGTTGCAGGGATTGGGCAGTGCCATGGTATTTGGGACCGGTGTGGCCATATTGATTTCAGTCTATCCTTTACAGGAACGGGGTAAAGCCTTAGGGATAAATGTTGCGGCGGTTTATTTGGGTCTTTCCATAGGCCCTACGGTGGGTGGTTTTTTAACCCACTACTGGGGATGGAGAAGCATTTTTCTGGCGACGGCAGCTCTCGGTGTTTTGGTCATCATCCTTGTCCTCAGCAAGCTAAAAGGGGAGTGGATTGATGCTCCGGGTGAAAAGTTTGATCTGCCGGGGTCGCTAATGTATGGAGCTATGGTGTTGTGCATGATGTTTGGTTTTTCCAATATTCCCTCGGCATTAGGCTTTCTGCTGCTGGGTGTGGGGATTGGGGGACTGCTATTTTTTATCTGGTGGGAGCTACGGGTGGAAAGCCCTGTTTTGGAAATGCGGCTGTTTCGCCATAACCTGGCTTTTACCTTTTCTAATCTGGCCGCACTGATCAACTACAGCGCCACTTTTGCGGTCACCTTTATTCTGAGTTTATATCTACAATATATTCAGGGGTATGGGGAAGTGGAGGCAGGCCTGATCATGATTTTCCAACCGGTGGTGATGTTTGTTTTGTCTCCTCTAGCCGGAAGGCTTTCGGATCGCATTGAACCCCGCATTGTGGCATCTATAGGGATGGGATTTTCTGCTTTGGGGTTGATGATGCTGATTTCTCTTTCTACAGATACACCCTTGGTCTATTTGATCGCTTGTTTGGTTATCCTGGGGTTTGGGTTTGGGCTGTTTTCTTCACCGAACACCAACGCTGTCATGAGTGCGGTGAAGAAGAAGTATTATGGTGTGGCATCTGGGATTATCGGCACCATGCGTCTATTTGGCCAGATGTTCAGCATGAGTCTTGTCACTCTAATATTCTCTTTTTATATTGGGGGGATGCAGGTCAATCCGGAGAATTCATCTTTGTTTTTGCAGAGTATACATATCGCATTTGCAATTTTCGCCATTTTATGTGTTTTCGGGATCGCTGCCTCTCTGGCACGGGGTAAGGTGCATGAGCAGGAGGAGCCTGAATAAGTTTCTTATCAATAAGCAGGAACAGGCGTACGGGAGGGCGAATCCTGAAAATGGGAGGTTTTACTGATGATTATATTGGGAATTGACCCCGGTGTGATTTCAACCGGTTATGGAGCAATAAAAATCAAAGATGGCAAAGAAAGTTTGGTTGATTTCGGTGTCATTACAATTGAGCGGGAAAGGGAACTGCCTGCACGCCTATCCGGAATCTACGATGGCATAACTGCGCTCTGCCGGAAGCTGCAGCCAGATGCCCTTGCTATAGAAGAAATCTTTTTCAGCAAGAATGCCCGTACAGCAATCACAGTGGGACATACCAGCGCTGCGGTGATCCTGGCCGCAGGACACCAGGGGGTTGAGGTTTCTACATATACCCCTCTGCAGATCAAACAAATGGTCTCCGGGTATGGTAGAGCTGATAAGACTCAGATGCAGCGTATCGTGCAAGTGATTTTGAAGCTGGAGAAGGTGCCCCAGCCTGACCACGCTGCCGATGCTTTGGCCGTTGCTCTTTGTCATTACTATATTTCACGTACTACACCCAAGTTGAAGGCTACCAAATGGAGTGATAATCGGTGATCGCTTATTTGAGGGGTAATTTATTAGGAATAATAGAGGAAAACAAAGTTTTGCTTGAAGTGCAGGGGGTCGGCTATGAGATCACTGTACCTGCCGGCTTGCTGCACAAACTGCCTGCCGCAGGGCATGAGGTGGAGCTGTATACTTACCTTCATGTGCGGGAGGAGCTGCTGCAGCTGTATGGTTTTGCATCACTTCAGGACCGTGCTACGTTCCAGGTGTTGCTGAATGCCCGTGGAATTGGTCCCAAGGTAGCTTTGTCAATCATCGATGTCTTTGCTGGTAAGGACCTGGCAGCTGTCCTGGAACGGGGTGAGGTGGAGCCTCTGATGCAGGTGCCTGGTGTGGGGAAGAAGACAGCCCAGCGGCTCATCTTAGAGTTGAAGGGCAGGCTTCCTGAACCCCTATCTCCTGTTAGGGATGCTGATCAGGGTTATGGGGATCCTGTTTTAGATGAGGCTGCCCAGGCGCTTCTTTCCCTTGGTTACAGCCGTCAGGAGACAGGGAGTGTTTTGCAGAAACTGCAGCCCAGACTAGAGGATGGGTTATCTGTGGGAGATGTTCTACGCCTCTCACTGCGTGAATTAGGGAAGAGGGTGTAGAATAGATGGAGGACAGTGAAAGAATAGTATCTGGAGCTGATCTCCCCCAGGAGAAAGAGAAGGAAGTTTCTCTCAGGCCTCACACACTGGGGGAATTTGTCGGTCAAAAGCAGCTCAAAGAAAATCTAGCGGTCTTTATTAAAGCTGCCCGCCAGAGAAAAGAAGCCTTGGATCATGTACTGCTCTATGGGCCTCCTGGTTTGGGTAAAACCACCCTTGCTCATATTGTTGCCAGGGAGATGGATGTGCGGCTCTATCCCACATCTGGCCCTGCCGTGGAGCGAGCGGGGGATATGGCTGCGGTATTGACTAATCTGGAAGCACATGATGTTCTTTTTATTGATGAAATCCACCGTTTACCGAAGATTGTAGAGGAGATCCTTTATCCGGCATTAGAAGACTTTAATTTGGACATTATGATCGGAAAGGGGCCTGGGGCCAGATCACTGCGCATTGATCTTCCACCCTTTACACTTGTGGGTGCAACAACCCGTGCCGGATTGATCAGCATGCCTTTGAGGGATCGCTTTGGGATCATTATGCGGGTGGACTATTACCCTGTGGAAGATCTGCATCAGATTGTGATGAGGGCTGCCCTGCTGTTGGAGATGGAGTTGAGTAAAGATGGTGGTTTAGAGGTCGCACGCAGAGCTAGGGGAACACCGCGGATCGCCACCAGGTTGCTGCGTCGGATCAGGGATTTTGCTGAAGTAGGCGGTGACCGAGTTGTGGATAGGGATCTGGTCAGGCAGGCATTAGAGCGCCTGGAGGTTGATGAGGCCGGACTGGATAAGGTGGACCGCCTTATCTTGGAGACGGTGATCTACAAGTTTCAAGGGGGTCCTGTAGGGCTGGAAACCCTGGCTGCCGCAGCTCGGGAAGAGTCTGGTACAGTCGAGGAGGTCTATGAGCCTTATCTGCTACAGGTGGGTTATCTGCAGCGGACACCTCGGGGGAGGGTAGTAACCCCTCTGGCTTACAATCACCTGGGAATTTCCATGCCAGGTGAGGAAGGAAAAAAACAGCGAACTCTTTTTACGGATGGTGATCAATAGTGAAGGTTTTGATGCATATCTGCTGTGGCCCCTGCGGTGTTTATCCTGTGCAGGATCTATTGAAGCAGGGGTATGATGTCCATGGGTATTATTATAATCCCAACATCCACCCCTACCAGGAATATGCTAAAAGGAAAGAGGGGGCTGAGGAGATGGGGCGGCAGTTAGAGATCCCTCTTCTGGCTGCGACAGAATACCATCCGGAGACATATTTTCGTCAGGTATCCTATAATGAAGCAGAGCGCTGCCATATTTGCTATTCGATACGTCTGCAGGAGACAGCGACTCGAGCTAAGGCGGAAGAGTATGATGGCTTTACAACGACTCTCCTGATCAGTCCCTGGCAGAAGCATGATTTAATGCGCCAGATCGGGGAAGAGGTGGCTGAGGATGTGGGTATACCTTTTCTCTATTTCGATTGGAGGAAGCGTTTCAGTGATGGCAGAAGGCAGGCCAAACTGATGGGGCTCTATCGCCAACAGTACTGCGGCTGTCTCTACAGTGAGCAGGAGCGGTATCAAGGGAGCGACGAACAGGATGGATAACTTTTCATCTCTGGCCAAGCTGATGATTGCCATAGGTGTGTTCCTGGTGTTAGGTGGAGGGTTATTGCTGTTGCTGGGGAAAGTGGGCATACCCTTAGGAAGATTGCCCGGGGATATTTCCTATCATAAAGGCAGTTTTTCGTTTTATTTCCCTCTTGTAACCTGTTTGGTGCTGAGTTTGGTATTGACTCTTGTGCTGAATTTTCTGCTGAGGCGCTGAGTCAGTTCGATAAAATGATATTAAGCGTATACTAGGTGCAGGATAATTACTAATTTATAATGATGAAATGACGAAAGGAAATCATAATTGCAGGTAAGTGACTTTGATTATAATCTACCTCCTGAATTAATCGCTCAATATCCGGCCGCCCAGCGGGATGCTGCTCGGATGATGGCAGTTGATAGAAGTTCGGGGGGAACAGTTCATACAAACTTCAAAAGTATCCCGGATTATTTTGAGGAAGGAGATCTTCTGGTTTTCAATGAGACCAGGGTTTTTCCGGCGCGCCTTTTTGGCAAGAGGGTAAAAACAGGTGGGAAATTAGAAGCGCTCCTTCTGGAAGAAAAGGAGCCAGGTACCTGGGAGGCATTGGTGCGGCCGGGACGGCATGCCCGTCAGGGGGAAGAGGTTATTTTTGGTGATTCTCTGCAGGCGGTCATCGGTGAGCGGACCGCCAGCGGAGGGCGCTTTATTAAATTTCTTACCAGAGATCAGCAGGAATTCTGGGAGCAGGTATATAAAATTGGTGAAGTTCCCCTGCCACCATATATTAAGCGGCCTGCAGAAGAGATGGACAAGGATCGCTATCAGACGGTTTATGCCCGTTCATTGGGTTCAGCTGCAGCTCCTACTGCAGGGCTGCACTTTACAGAAGAGATTCTTGAACAGCTGAAAGGCAAGGGTGTGCAGTTTGCTTTTGTCGTACTGCATGTGGGCTTGGGCACCTTCCGTCCAGTACATGTACAAAAGGTGGATGAGCACCAGATGCATGAGGAGTTTTGGAGACTTGATCAAGCTAACGCTGATTTGATCAACAAAGCAAAGAGGGAAGGAAGGCGCCTCATCGCAGTAGG
>DIQC01000001.1:0-36421 GCA_002426495.1 Thermacetogenium sp. UBA5472 | reverse complement strand
ATGCCTCATCGCAGTAGGGACGACATCTGTGCGTCTGCTGGAGAGTGTGGCTGAAGATGATGGCACAGTTCAGGCTGGAGAAGGCTGGACAAATATCTTTATTTATCCGGGTTTTCACTTCCGCGTGATCGATGGACTTGTCACAAACTTTCACCTTCCCTGTTCCACACTGCTGATGCTTGTCTGTGCTTTTGCGGGTTATAATAATGTAATGTCTGCCTACCGGGAAGCAGTTGAGAAGGAGTATCGTTTTTTTAGCTATGGAGATGCCATGTTGATTCTTTAGAGGGGGTGCCCCAATTGGGGTTCTTTCAGTTTGATCTACTAAAAAAATCACCGCAGGGCGGAGCACGTCTGGGTATTTTGCATACAGAGAGGGGTGATATTCACACCCCGGTCTTTATGCCTGTAGGGACCCAGGCTACTGTGAAAACCATGACTCCACAAGAGGTGGAGGAACTTGGGGCCGAAATTATTCTCTCCAATACATACCACCTCTATCTCCGGCCTGGGCCAGAGATTATCAGGGAAGCCGGTGGACTGCATAAGTTCATGAACTGGCAGAGGCCAATCCTTACTGATAGTGGTGGTTTTCAGGTTTTCAGTTTGTCGTCACTGCGAAAAATTACTGATGATGGGGTTCATTTCAGGTCTCATCTTGACGGTTCCCAGCACTTCATAGGCCCGGAAGAGTCGATGAAAATCCAGGCAGCTTTGGGATCTGATATAGCGATGGCCTTTGATGAATGTTCATCCTATCCCTGTTCTTATGAGGATGCCCTGGAGGGGCTAGATCGGACAACTCGCTGGGCGGAGCGTTCTCTAAAGGCTCCTCATGCTCCCGGCCAGGTTGTTTTCGGAATTGTCCAAGGGAGCGTTTTCCCTGAACTGCGGGCACGCAGTGCCAGACAGATTACAGGATTGGATTTTCCCGGCTATGCCATTGGGGGGTTGAGTGTGGGGGAACCGAAGGCAATGATGTATGAAATATTAGAATACACGACACCCCTGCTGCCTGAAAACAAGCCCAGGTATTTGATGGGTGTGGGGAGTGCAGACTGTCTCTGGGAAGGTGTAGCCCGTGGTATCGATATGTTTGACTGTGTTTTACCTACCAGGGTTGCCCGCAATGGTACAGCTTTCACCTCTCAGGGGAAGGTGGTTGTGCGCAATGCCAGGTATGCCCGCGACTTTTCTCCCCTGGAGTCGGGCTGTAACTGCTATACCTGCCGCAATTTTACCAGGGCTTATTTGCGTCATCTTTTCCATGCGGGAGAAATGCTGGGGCCTCGTCTGTTGACAATTCATAATCTTCATTTTACCCTGGGGGTTATGGAAAAAATACGTCAGTCCATTAAGGATGATTGTTTCCAGGAAGCCAAAGAGGACTTTTTACAGCATTATAATTATAATAGTGATCAACAATAATTATGGGGAGATGAAACTTGCAGCGGAATTGATCGCAGTTTACACCATTTGACAAAAGTCGGGTGGTACCCTGAATGATCTGAGCAGGATTTTTAAGGGCAATAGCGAATTCAAAATTTGGTAAGGATGAGATTGGTCAATGAGTAAGGAGCAGTTAAGTGCAGAAGGATAAAATCACACTAGAAGAGATCAAAGAGAACACATTTGTCAAGACTCTGATTCGTGTCGGCAATGAAAATCTGAGAGTTATGGGTTTCACTGAGCATGGTTTTCGCCATATAAGTCTTGTCTCGAATATCGCCTATAATGTTATCAGACTCTTGGGACTGCCTGAACGGGAGGCGGAACTGGCTGCTATTGCAGGTTATATGCATGATATGGGTAATGTTGTAAATAGGAAGGGCCACCATCTTTCAGGGGCGATTCTCGCTTATTATATACTGGATGGCTTAAGGATGCCTCCGAATGAACTCTTTACTGTGGTCTCAGCGATTGGCAACCATGATGAGGAGACAGGGCAGCCGGTCAACAATGTGGCGGCAGCTCTAATACTTGCGGACAAGTCCGATGTTCACAGAACCAGGGTGCGCAATAAAAACAATATTGGGTTGGATATTCATGACCGGGTCAATTATGCGGTAGAGCGTTCTTTTGTAAGAGTCGACCCTGAAGAGAAACATATATCACTGGAGTTGGATATTGACTCTCAAATCAGTCCGGTGATGGATTATTTTGAAATATTTTTAAGCAGGATGTTTATGTGCAGACGGGCAGCCGAATTTTTAGGCTGCACATTTGCATTAGAAATAAATGGCGAGAAACTAGTTTAGCTGACAAATCAAGCTTCTACTCTAAGCAACTAAAGTTCAGAGTGTGATGAATTGATCATTCTCAAAACGTTTAAGCTTGTTTCAGCCGAGGAAGGAGAGAAAATGCATGGCAGGTAAAAAGGAAAAGCGTACAACTGCCAAGACAGGACAGCCATCGAAACGACAGACTGTGCCTGCCGGGCCGAAGCAAACCGGCATCAGCTGGCCGGAGACAGTACTTTTTATCGTTTTAGTGGCGGCAATTCTCTGCGCGGCAGTTTTTTTGGCAAAACCGGTAGCAGGGAAACTGCAGGGGCAGTTGGGGTTGGATTTACGCGGAGGTGTGCACGTTTTATATAAAGCAGTACCCTCAGAGGGGGCACCTGTAACCGATGATGCTATCGATAAACTGATCGGCGTTTTCCGTAACAGGATCGATGCCTATGGGCTGACCGAGCCCTTATTTCAAAAACAGGGCTCTGACAGGGTTGTTGTGGAACTGCCCGGTGTCAAGGATCCAGAGGAAGCCATAGAACTGCTGGGCAGGACTGCTCATATGGAGTTCAAAACAGAGGATGGAAAAACTGTTCTGACCGGACAGCATCTGGAGGACGCCAAAGCCCAGTTGAACCCCAACAGTAATGAGCCGTTTGTAGCCTTGACCTTTAATGATGAGGGTGCAAAGATATTTGAACAGATAACCACTGCTAATGTGGGCAGGAGATTGGCTATTTACCTGGATGACAACCTGGTCACCGCTCCGGTGATCAATGGGCCGATTGCCGGTGGCAATGCAACGATCAGCGGTGGATATGAATCCCTGGAACAAGCACAGTCAGAAGCCCTACT
The DNA here is from genome assembly GCA_002426495.1 of Thermacetogenium sp. UBA5472. Taxonomy (GTDB): domain Bacteria; phylum Bacillota; class DSM-12270; order Thermacetogeniales; family Thermacetogeniaceae; genus Syntrophaceticus. The sequence goes on along the minus strand of DIQC01000001.1, from coordinate 33,335 downwards.
GTTGCGCTCCGGAGCACTTCCCGTCAATGTTGAACTTATGGAAAAGCGGAGTATAGGACCTACCCTGGGGCAGGAATCTTTAGAGCTCAGCTTGAAAGCCGGATTCATCGGTATAGGGGCCATCTTAATATTTATGCTGCTCTTTTATCGTTGGCCAGGTATTATTGCGGATTTGGCATTGGCCGTTTTTGGGTTGATTTTAGTGGGGATCTTTATACTGATCGACACCACCCTAACACTTCCAGGTATCGCTGGAATTATTTTATCCATCGGCATGGCGGTGGATTCCAATATTATTATCTATGAACGTCTGAAAGAGGAACTGCGTGCTGGTAAGACTCTGCGGTCTGCCATCGATGCAGGTTTTCATAACGCCTTCCGGGCGATTCTGGATTCCAATGTAACAACCTTAATCGCTGCGGCAGTACTGTATTTCTTGGGAACCGGGCCGATTAGGGGTTTTGCGGTTACCCTGAGCATCGGTATTCTGGTGAGCATGTTTACGGCAATTTTCTTTACCCGTTTCGTGCTCCACCTGGTAGCTAAGTCGCGGCTGGTTATCAATCCTAAGGCTTACGGTGTATAGGAAGGGAGGCGTATATAATATGGGTATGCGTTTTAGTTTTATCAAATTGAGAAAGTACTGTTATATACTGTCCCTAATTGTGATTATAGCAGGCTTTATCTCGTTAGGAATCCAAGGGCTAAACCTTGGTATCGATTTCACCGGAGGCAGCCTGATTGAACTAAAGTTTGAGCAGAGTGTAGCAGTCGAGGATGTGCGTTCAGTTTTAGATGAATCCGGTCTTCCCCAAGATAGCACGGTACAGGAGAGTGAAGGGAATGTAATCATGATCCGTACTGAGGATCTTTCTCAGGAGGAGAGCACTAAACTTTTGCAGAGCATGGAAGAGGAATTCGGCAGTTATGATATGTTGCGCAATGAGAGTGTAGGGCCTACTATAGGTAAGGAACTGCGGAATAATGCGATACTCGCTCTTGTTATCGCCTTTGTCTTGATGGTTGTCTACATTGCTATACGCTTTGAGCTGCTCACAGGCCTGGCTGCAGTATCAGGTGTGGTGCACGTTATCTTGATCACAGTGGGATTGGTGTCCATATTTAGGTTAGATGTGGATTCGACGTTTATTGCGGCACTGCTGACCATTGTTGGTTATTCAATCAATGACACCATTGTTATCTTTGATCGCATCAGAGAGAATATGGGTAAACGCAAGAAAGACGATCCTTTGGATGAACTCGTTAATACTAGTGTTTGGCAGACGCTAGTTCGCTCCATCAATACTGGTGTTTCCGTTATATTAGCCTTGCTAGCTATGTTGATCTTCGGTGGGACAACACTCAAGACCTTCGTTGTTGTCATGCTGATCGGTATTGTTGTAGGAGCTTACTCTTCCATTTTTGTTTCTAGTCCGCTCTGGTACGATTACCGCAGGTTGCGGGGGGGGAGATTATAAACCTCTTGCCTACGGGTCTTTTATGGGTTATGATACAGGATAAGTTAAGAAATGGTTTGCGATAATAGTGCAACAGGTGCCCATTAGGGTGAATAGGGAATCAGGTGCAAATCCTTGAGCGGTCCCGCCACTGTAACCAGGAACAAGCCTGCAGGATATCACTGGATCGGCCAACCGGTCTGGGAAGGTGCAGGGGAGGATGAACTGGAAGCCAGGAGACCTGCCTGTTGACATGGAATAAAGGGATGATGGAAAAGTCCCCAGCCTATGATAAGGGTTGGGGACTTTTTTTTATTAAAAATGAGGAGGTTGTGTGATGTTGTTGGAAACTACCATCGAGAAGATCAATGAACTGCAAAGTGAGGCCATGGAAGAGGCGCGTAACCATCAGAAGAATAAGATCAAGCCCTATGGAAGTTTAGGTATGCTGGAAGAGGTTGCTGTCAAGATTGCTGGGATCACTGGGGAGGTAAGCCCTGATCTTGGAAAAAAGGCTGTTATTGCCTGTGCTGGCGATCATGGCGTGACAAGGCAGGGGGTCAGTGTAGCTGCTCAGGAAGTGAGCAGACAGATGTTGATCGGGATGTTAAACGGTGGTGCCGCTATCAATGTGCTTACCAGACATGTTGGTGCTGAAGTGATCTGTGTTGATCTGGGTATTGTGGAGCCAGTAGATGATGACCGTCTTGTTGTAAAGAGGGTTGCCCCGGGTACAGATGACATCAGCCAGGGGCCTGCCATGACAAGGGATCAGGCCCGAGCTGCAGTAGAAGGCGGGATTGAGGCAGCTGTTGAACAAATCAAAAAGGGTACACAGCTCTTGGCAACCGGTGATCTGGGAATCGGCAACACTACACCCAGTTCTGCTATTCTGGCAGCCTTTACTGGATTTCCTGTAGACCTGATCATAGGCAAAGGAACAGGCATCAAGCAAGATGCAATGCAGCGTAAGATAAGCATTGTGGAGCAGGCTCTCAGTATCAACAAGCCTGATACAAGGGATGGCCTGGATGTATTAGCCAAGGTAGGAGGATTCGAAATCGGAGGCATCGCCGGAGTGATTCTGGGAGCTGCCGCTCATCGTGTTCCTGTAGTCATCGATGGGTTCATTTCCTGTGCCGGCGCCATGATCGCCCGTTCTTTAGCCCCACAATCTGTGGATTATATGATAGCTTCACATCTTTCAGAGGAACCGGGGCACAAGATTATGCTTACCTGGTTAGGTTTGAAACCTATGCTGCATATGAATATGCGTTTAGGAGAGGGAACAGGTGCGGCTCTTGTCTTTAATCTTATTGACGCCGCTTTGAAGATCGTCAGAGAAATGGCCAGCTTTGATTCGGCAGGAGTGTCTGATGATGGTTTGCGCTAATTGAATATAATTTTCATTTTCATTTGATTGCCTCCTGTTTTCACCCGTGCTAGTATGAATGTGACAAAGTCAGGCTCACCATTGGGCTGGGTCTATAAGACAGCGGGTTCGGTAAATTTCGCGGGACTTCATCAAGCTATTTATGAACCTTGATGGGGTCCTTTTTGTATATTGAAACAGGAGGTATCTGCCATGCAGAAGGTAGAGGTAGCAAGGTTATCTGTTCTTTCCAACTCTGTTCTGGTGACTCTAAAGTTAATTGTAGGTTTAATGATCGGTTCGGTCAGCGTTATTTCGGAGGCGATACATTCAGGAATGGATCTGATAGCTGCCCTGATCGCTCTTTTTGCGGTGAGCGTAAGCAGCAAGCCTCCGGATGATGAACACCAGTATGGGCATGGAAAAGTTGAAAATGTGTCCGGGGTAATCGAAGCACTCCTGATCTTTGTAGCAGCTATCTTGATCATCAAGGAGGCGGTTGCCAAGATCATGACAGGTGCCCAGGTGCAGACACCCTTCTGGGGGATGATTGTTATGCTCTTTTCCGCAGCTGTGAACTGGGTTATTTCATATCTGTTAATGAAAACAGCTCGCGAAACAGATTCTATAGCCCTGGAGGCCGATGCCCTGCATTTGAGAACCGATGTTTATACATCGGCAGGGGTTGCCGTGGGGATGCTTTTGCTCTGGGTTACAGACATCCAATTATTTGACCCCTTGATCGCTATTGGTGTTGCTCTGTTGATCATTAAGGCTGCTTATGATCTGACCATCAAAGCCTTTTTTCCACTGCTCGATACCAGCCTGCCTCAGGAAGAAGAAGCAGAGATCAGGGAAATTATCAAGGGTTTTGAACCTAAAATGGTTCTCAACTTTCATGCACTGCGGACGCGAAAAGCCGGAGATCAGCGGTTTATCGACCTGCATCTGGTGGTGCCGCAGTATTATCATATAGCCACTACTCACCAGGTATGCGATGATATAGAGGTAGAAATAAAGGATAAATATCCTGGTGCGCAGGTGCTCATCCATGTGGAACCCTGTCAGATCGGAAAGGATTGCAAGGGATGTGGAGAGTGGGGACAGTGCAAAATTATACAAAAAAGAATAGATGAGCAGGGATTTGCCCCTTCTGAAACGAATTAACCCAGAATAATTAAAAAGACACAGGGGGTGACTCTCCTGTGTCATATCTAAACCTTGCGAACTATGTGAAATGTAACACCGGTAAACTTCGTTTACTTAGAGTAGAATCTTTGATTCGTACTCTAAGTTAATGATCTTTCACCGTTTACTTAGAGTAGAAGCTCTGCGACCTACTCTAAGTTAAGTATCTACTATAGTTAAAAAAACGGAGGGGTGTTTAGGGATGCCACTTATCTATGGTATAGGCACTTTAATTTTTTCAATCTTTATTGCGATTTTGGCTGTCCAGAATGCGGGACCAGTATCTATCAAGTTTTTCTTTTGGGCTGTGCCTGAGATGCCCCTTGTGTTGGTGATCTTAGCCGCAGCTCTTTGTGGCCTTGTGGTGGGTTTTCTGCTGGGGCGCTTCGCAGGGAGAAAATCTGCTAAAAATGCGAAAAAGGTTGCTGAAGAACCGCTTGATCTGAAAACTCCGCTTGATTAGATAAGCGGAGTTTACTTGACAGCAATACACTTACGATGCCGGATATAGCCGGTGCTCAATATATTATGCGCCGTTGCTTGACAGAAATGCTGCATTACCCGTAGGATATTTGTAGAGAGGGATGGAACAATGACTTTGGCGCGACTTTTTAATAAAATTGAAAGCTATTATCCGAACTTTGATCGAGATTTGGTCGAACGCGCCTATCTCTTTGCAGAGAAGGCACATGCCGGGCAGTTCCGCATATCTGGTGAGCCATATATTCAGCATCCACTGGAAGTAGCCTACATTTTGGCGGAGTTGCAGTTGGATGTACTTTCTATTGTTGCGGGTTTGCTCCACGATGTTGTGGAAGATACAGATGTCACATTTGATGAAATTGAGGAGCTGTTCGGTGCCAAGACCCGGTTCCTGGTAGCTGGAGTAACTAAATTAGGTAAAATAGAGTACAAATCCAAGGAGGATCGCCATGCAGAAAATCTACGCCGCATGTTTCTGGCCATGGCTCAGGATGTGCGCGTGATCATGATTAAGCTGGCTGATCGCCTGCATAATATGCGTACTCTCAAGCATCATCCGGTAGAAAAGCAGAAGGAAATCGCCCAGGAGACTCTGGAAATTTATGCTCCGGTAGCGCATCGCCTTGGTATCTATAAGATAAAAGGGGAGATCGAAGACATTGCCTTTCGCTACTTGGAGTCTGAAAAGTACTACGATCTGGCAGAAAAGATTGCCAAAAAGCGGCGTGAGCGGGAGGACTATATCAATCTTGTCATCTCTAAACTCAAAGAAAAATTCGATGAAACAGGAATCCCAGCTGAAATATCAGGTAGGCCAAAAAACTTCTATAGCATTTATCACAAAATGTCAGAACAGAAAAAGGATCTCTCGGAAATCTATGACCTGATCGCGGTCAGGATAATTGTCAATACTGTCAAGGAGTGTTATGCAACACTGGGTATAGTGCACACCATGTGGAAGCCTATTCCTGGTCGTTTTAAGGATTATATTGCAATGCCGAAACAAAACATGTATCAATCCCTGCACACTAGTTTAGTGGGACCTATGGGAGAGCCTTTTGAACTGCAGATTCGCACCTATGATATGCATCGGACTGCAGAATACGGAATTGCAGCTCACTGGAGATACAAAGAAAGCGGTTCCCCCACTGATGAGGAGTATGAAAAGAAGCTATCCTGGTTGCGTCAGATCTTAGACTGGAATTATGAATTAAGAGATGATCGGGAGTTTTTGGAATCACTAAAAATAGATCTTTTTTCAGATGTTGTTTTTGTCTTTACGCCTAAAGGGGATGTCTTGGAACTTCCTGCCGGTTCTATTCCTATTGATTTTGCCTACCGCATCCATACTGAGGTAGGCAATCGCTGTATAGGGGCTAAGGTTAACGGGAGAATAGTTCCCATAGATTACCAGCTAAAAAACGGGGATATTGTGGAAGTTCTGACCTCTAAACAGAGTGGCGGTCCAAGCCGAGATTGGCTTTCTATGGTTAAGACATCACAGGCGAAAAATCGGATCAAACAGTGGTTTAAGAAGGAACAGAAGGTAGATAATATACTGCGCGGCAGGGAACTACTAGAAAAGGAGCTGCGCAAGCAGGTATTTGAGCCTGATACCTTCTTTAAGATGAAAGGGAAGGATGAACTCTGCCGGCGGCTCGGTTTTCAAAAAGATGATGATCTGTATGCCGGGATCGGCAGCGGAAGTCTCTCTGTCGTATCTGTCATCGGTAAAGTGCGCACTGAACTCAAGAAAGCGAATGAACCAGAACCTCTTGTTTCTGATGGGGAAGCCGAGCTGCTGTTAAGGATTCCTGAGAAAAAGGATCTTGCTGCTACAGGGGTCAGTGTCAAGGGTGTCAAGGATCTGGCAGTTCACCTTTCTCACTGCTGCAACCCCTTGCCCGGGGACGAGATCATCGGTTATATTACCCGAGGACGGGGTGTCTCTGTCCATAGAGCCGATTGCCCTAATATTGCCCATCACGTTCAAGGAGAAACAGAGCGGATCATTGAAGTGAGCTGGGAACAGGAGGCACCGGCAACTTACCAGGTGGAAATCGAAGTCAAGGCCTTTGACCGACCAAACCTGACAACAGATATTATGACAACGATTGCAGATACAAAAACGATTATCAATGCAGTACATGCCAGGGGCATGAAAAATAGAATGGCTCGTGTTAACCTAAAGATTGAGATTCGTAATGTTGAGCACCTGTATAGAGTGATGCAGAAGGTCAACCAGGTCAGTGATGTGCTGGAAGTGCATAGAGTGGTGCCCAATTAAGGGGTGATAGATGTGCGAGCCGTGGTGCAGAGAGTCAGCAGCGGTTGGGTACAGGTGGAGGAACAGCCAAAACGCTCTATTGGGGCTGGATTAGTAGTATTGATCGGAGTGGGAAAAGATGATCATGATAGTGATGTCCGATATATTGCAGACAAAATATTAAATTTGAGAATATTTCCTGATCAAGATGGAAAATTTGATCGTTCTGTAGCTGATGTGGCAGGGGAGTTGCTGGTGGTTTCCCAATTTACCCTTTATGGTGACTGCCGCAAGGGGAGGCGTCCCAGTTTTACAAATGCGGCCGCTCCGGAGGTTGCCCTGACTTTGTTCGAGAAACTGCTTGATATGTTAAAGGAAAGTGGCATTCATTTGATTACAGGTGAGTTTCAAACTATGATGCAAGTGGGGATTCTCAATGAGGGGCCTGTTACAGTTTTGCTGGACAGTAAGAAAAACTTATAATAAAAACCATCCTTCATGGGAAGGCTCTTCGCCGCACTGTCAAGGCAGGGGACTCTCCTGAGGGTTATAAAGGAGGCTGTTTATGATGCAGGTCGAATGCCTGGCAGTAGGGGCTATGGCCTCTAATTGTTATCTTGTTTGTTGTGAGGACACAAAAGAGGCGATGGTAATTGATCCGGGAGCTGAAGGAAAACGGATTTTAGATGAGGTTGATAAAAAGGGCTTAACAGTAAAATATATTGTTAACACACACGGACATATGGATCATATCGCTGCTAATACTATGATCAAAGAGGCAACAGACGCAAAATTAGCCATCCATGTTGAGGATCTACCCTTGCTTTCTGATCCCAAATTGAACCTTTCGCAATATATGGGTAGGCAATACAGCAGTCCGAAAGCTGATCTTTTCCTTTGTGATGGAGAAGAACTGACAGTGGGCAAAGATGTCTTGTCGGTTTTGCACACACCAGGACATACTAGAGGCGGTATTTCCTTAAAGGGGACAGGAGTTATTTTTGTGGGGGATACACTTTTTGCAGGCTCGGTAGGCAGAACCGATTTTCCCGGAGGGTCGTATGCGGAGCTGATTGCCTCTATCAAGAACAAGATCCTTCCTTGTGGAGATGAGTTCATCGTTTATCCGGGCCATGGTCCTGCTACTACTGTTGGCAGTGAGCGTGCAAATAATCCCTTTCTTTAGGATTATCAGGGGTGAGCTGGGGTGCCTGGTACCCGTTCAGGTAGCCCTGAGTTGAAACGTGTATAATAGACTAGATTGCTTGACAAAGGAGTGGTATCGGTGATTAAGGCACCCCGCGGAACAAAGGATTTACTGCCAGGTGAAATTGAGAAGTGGCATTATGTAGAAAAAGTTGCCAGAGAGATAAGTGAGGTTTACGGCTATCATGAGATCCGGATCCCGATTTTTGAGCATACAGAGCTGTTTCAGCGGGGAGTCGGTGAGACAACAGATGTTGTACAAAAGGAGATGTATACATTTGAGGATCGGGGGGGGAGAAGTGTCACACTGCGCCCGGAGGGGACGGCAGGGGTTGTCAGAGCCTATCTGGAGAACCACCTGAACAACCAGCCCCAGCCGATCAAACTCTACTACTTGGGTCCTATGTTTCGCTATGATCGTCCTCAGGCAGGACGCATGCGTCAGTTTCATCAGTTAGGGATTGAGGCCTTTGGCAGCAGAGACCCGGCTCTGGATGTGGAAGTTATCTGTTACAGTTATAACTTCTTCTCCAAACTCGGGTTAAGGGATCTGAAAATATTAGTCAACAGTGTGGGGTGTTCCCAGTGCAGGTCGGTTTATGGCAGGGCATTGACTGGGTTTATAGAAGAACGCCGGGAGTCCTTGTGCAATAACTGTCAAGATAGACTGGAACAAAATCCTTTGCGTGTGCTGGATTGCAAAGAGCCTGGCTGCCAGGCGCAGCTAGAAGGAGCGCCTGATATCCACGCTTACCTTTGTGCTGAATGCAGTGAGCACTTTCAGTTGGTGCAGGATTATTTAGAATTGACTGATATAGAATTTGAAATTAATAAACAACTGGTGCGTGGGTTGGATTACTATACACAGACAGTATTTGAAATAATACCTAATGGACCTGATCAGGGTTCTCTGGCAGGGGGAGGACGTTACAGCAATTTGGTGGAGGTCTGTGGTGGGCCTTCCACACCCGGGGTCGGGGTTGCCATCGGATTGGAGCGTGTGCTGATGGCTCTCCAGGAGCAGGGTGTCCAGCTTCCTCTAAAGCAGCGAAAAAAGATCTATATAGTAACCGCTGGTGGCGAACAGTCAGGGGATTTGGATAGGGAGGCTGTACGCTTGCTGCTGGAACTCAGGGATGCAGATATACCCGCCGAAAAAGACTTAATGGGCAGGAGTTTGAAGTCACAGATGAAGCATGCAGGCAGAATAGGAGCCAGTTATGTGATCATTTTGGGGACCGAAGAGCTGCAAAGCGGGACTTTATTGGTTAGGGATATGAATAAAGGTGAACAGTCCCCCATATCCAGAGATAGGATTGTAGAATATCTTAAAGCTACTTTACAAGAGGACTAGGAGGCAGAATAGTGGAAAGCAGCGTAGAATTGAAGAGAACCCACAGCTGTGGGGAATTATCTATAAATAATACTGGCCAGGATGTAGTATTGATGGGCTGGGTTCAAAAAAGACGAGATCATGGGGGAGTTATTTTCCTGGACCTGCGAGACAGGAGCGGTGTTGTCCAGGTTGTGGTGAGCCCTGATTCAGATGAACCGTCTTTTGAAAAAGCCGCTACAGTGCGGGCAGAATTTGTTGTTGCTGTAGAGGGGCAGGTGCGGCGCCGTCCGTCAGGAACAGAGAATCCGCAGATGGCCACCGGAGAGATTGAAGTTGCCGCAGATGAGCTGGAAATACTTAATGCTGCAAGAGCACTTCCTTTTTACCCGGGGGATGCTGAGGGTGTGGATGAGGCACTTCGCCTGCGCTATCGGTACCTGGACCTGCGGCGTCCGGAGTTCTGGCACATTTTTACGATGCGCCAAAGGGCGGCATCCATTATTCGTAATTTTTTGATCAAGAGAGATTTTATAGAGACAGAAACCCCGATGCTGACACGCAGCACTCCGGAGGGTGCCAGGGATTATTTGGTTCCTAGCCGTGTTCATCCGGGTGAGTTTTTTGCGCTGCCTCAGTCTCCGCAGCTTTTTAAACAGATCTTGATGATTGCCGGGTTTGAACGCTATTTCCAGTTTGCCAGGTGCTTTAGGGATGAGGACCTAAGAGCTGACCGACAGCCGGAATTTACTCAGCTTGATATAGAGATGTCTTTTGTTGATGAACAGGCTATCCAACAGCTGACTGAAGATATGGTTGTAACTCTTTTCCGGGAACTGTTGGATGTGGAACTGAAGACACCTTTTCCACACCTTACCTACAGAGAGGCTATGGGGACCTATGGCAGTGACAGGCCAGATCTGCGTTTCGGGCTGGAACTGGTGGATGTTTCCTCGATCCTGGCGGAGAGCAACTGCCGGGTTTTTTCCGGTGCCATAAGCAGTGGGGGAATTGTCAAGGGAATTAGGGCACCCGGATGTGCCGGTTTTAGTAGAAAGGTATTGGATGAACTGACTGATATGGTGAAAAAGTGGGGCGCCTATGGCCTGGCCTGGTTTATTCTTGAAGAGAAAGGGATCAGGTCACCCCTTGTCAAGATGATGAAGCCAGAAGAACTTGAGGTCTTGATCGCTAAGATGGAAGGACAGGCAGGGGATCTATTGTTATTTGTCGCTGATGGGCAGCATGTAACAGAGGATGTTCTCGGCAAGCTGCGCCTGGAATTAGCCAGGAGACTCGATTTAATTGATCATAAAATGTATTCATTTACATGGATTACAGATTTTCCGCTGCTGGAATATGACGAGGATGAGGGGCGATTGGATGCTGTACACCATCCCTTCACATCTCCGCAAGAAGAAGACCTCCCTTTATTGGAGAGTCAACCGGAACAGGTAAGGGCAAGGGCTTATGACCTTGTTCTTAACGGAATAGAACTTGGTGGGGGAAGTATCAGAATCCACAAACGTGATTTACAGGAACGTATTTTTAATGTCTTGGGATTAGAAGAAGAGGATGCTCAGGAAAAATTCGGTTTTTTCCTGGAAGCGCTTGAATATGGGGCTCCTCCCCATGGTGGGATCGCTTTTGGATTCGATAGGTTGTTGATGTTGATGCTGGACCTGGATACAATTCGTGATGTCATTGCTTTTCCCAAAACACAGAAGGCCACCTGTTTGCTTACCGACGCGCCTGCTTCTGTAACGCCAGAACAGCTGAGGGAACTGCACATAAAGCTTGCGCATGAGAAAAAGAGCTAGGCAGGAGGTAACATTACAGGTATTGGCACATTGAAAAAGTAAACCTTGTGTGATATTATTTAACTGCAGTAAGTTACATCGATAAAACCCTACGATGTACGTGGAAACTCTGGGAGTTTTGAGCCAACACCAAAACTTTTGGAGCCTGGTATCTGACTGTGGCTTGTATGCCTCTATCAAGAGGAAACAAAAAGCAGCCAGTAGGGCACCACCGTGCCGAGACAGGTTCAGACACCGGGTCCCCCACGGCATATGTGGGGTTTTATTTACTTGACAGGGATTTAGTGATCATTTAAAATTTGCTGTAATATATTTGGGCGGGGGAGGAATTGTTTTGAGTCGCTATTGGAATCAAGAATGTGAGTGTATATCGACTGATCAGTTGCGTTCTCTTCAGGATGAACGTCTAAAGGCAACAGTAAAGTATGTTTATCAAGAGGTTCCTTTTTACCGCCATGTCTTTCAAGAAATTGGTATTGAACCAGATGATATTAAGGCAGTGGATGATCTAGGGAAGCTGCCATTTACTACTAAAAACGATCTGCGTGACAACTATCCATATGGCCTTTTTGCTGTCCCTCTATGTGATGTGATCAGGCTGCATGCGTCTTCTGGAACCACCGGTAAACCCACTGTTGTCGGTTATACCCAGCATGATCTTGATGTATGGTCTGAAGTGATGGCCCGTGGGCTGACCTGCTGTGGAGCAACGACAAACTCCATCATTCAAAATGCATATGGATACGGCCTCTTTACAGGTGGGCTGGGTGTACACTATGGGGCGGAGAAGATTGGTGCCAAGATTATACCGGTTTCTGCGGGGCACACTAAACGCCAAATTATGATCATGAAGGACTTCGGCACCAATATCCTGACATGTACTCCTACTTATGCTCTGCATATGGCTGAAGTTATGGAGGAGTTAGGTGTTTCTAAGGAGGATCTTAGCCTGACAGGGGGACTGTTTGGTGCTGAACCCTGGTCGCAAAATTTGCGCAAACAGATTGAAATGCGCTTGGGTATCGAGGCCTTAGATGTTTATGGGATGAGTGAGGTTATTGGTCCCGGGGTAGCTGTGGAGTGTCCCGAAAAAGATGGTCTGCATATCTGGGAGGATCACTTCCTGGCAGAGATTGTGGATCCAGACACTGGACAGTCTTTACCGGCAGGAAGTCTTGGAGAACTAGTGATCACTACACTCACCAAAGAAGCCTTACCCATGATTCGCTATAGAACCAGAGACATTACACGGATTATTCCCGGTGGGCCATGTGGCTGCGGCCGCACCCATATGAAGATTGACCGCTGCCAGGGGCGAACCGATGACATGATGGTTATCCGTGGTGTTAATGTTTTTCCTTCTCAGATCGAGGAGGTTATCTTCCGGATCAGTCATACAGAGCCCTATTATCTGCTTATTGTTGACCGCCATGATCAGCTGGATCAACTGGAGGTCTGGGTAGAGGTATCTGATCAGGTTTTTTCCGACCAAATCAGAATGATGGAAAGTTTGGAGCGGGAGATCCGCAAGGAAATCGAGGTTGTTTTAGGAATCAGTGTTAAGGTAAAACTTGTTGAACCTAAAACCATCGAGCGTAGTGAAGGAAAGGCGAAACGCATCATTGATCGCCGTGATATATAAAAGGGGGGATACTCTGTGCCTGTAAAACAGATCACCGTGTTTTTGGAAAACAAGTGCGGCAGATTGGCCAATGTGGCTGAAGTTATTGGGGATGAAGGGATCAATATTCGCGCCTTTTCTGTGGCAGATACTACAGATTTTGGTATCCTGCGCCTGATCGTGAGTGATCCGGAGCGTACCTATGAGGTGCTGCATCGAGCCCAGTTTGCTGTGCGGATGACTGATGTAATCGCTGCCCAAATTCCCGATCACCCCGGGGGATTGGCTCAAGTTCTTGCCCTGATGGATGAAGCGGGGATCAACATCGAATACATGTATGCTTTTGTTGCCCAGGTATCGGGGGATGCCCTGGTTGTTTTCCGGGTGGAAAACACGAAAGTGGCGGAACAGTTGATGCTTGGAAAAGGTATCAAGGTTTTAAGTGGAGAAGAAGTTTATAACATCTAGCAAGAAAGGTTGGATAGGATGCATTTTCATCCCTGCGGTTGTGCAACTGGCATCGGTAGTCTTCCTCACCTTGACCCGGCTATCGCTGTTTCTCTTATAGAGGAATACCTGCCGATAATACCCCACTGGCCCCAATTGCCCCGGTTATCAGTTAAAGAATATTTCTGCACCCAATTTTTACAGGTATTAAACGATCTTGGTCTGTTGCGGGTGGAAAATGGGACAAAGGCGTACTTTCTTGATGAAGAGGATGACTGGCCGGAGCGGTTAGCCTCTTTTTATGAGCTTTATATCCGGGCAGCGGAAGGGGATACAGAGGTTTTAAAAAAATTTTCATTTCCACCTGATTCTGCAGAAGGATTTTACTACCTCTATGTCGAACTAAAGAAAAAAGGAACAAATAGAGCTAAATATTTAAAAGGCCAGGTGGTTGGTCTGCTGTCTGTCGGTTTTCAGGTTACTAATCAGAGCGGAGTCCCGGCTTATTATGATGCACAGCTGAGAGATGTTCTGTTAAAACAGTTATCACTACAGGCAGCCTGGCAGGTCAAAACCCTGGAAGAGTTAGGTTTACCAGTGGTCATTTTTATGGATGATCCTGTTATTGACAGCTGTGGTAGATATGACCGCATTACTGTAAACAAGGACGAAGTAACGGCTGAACTTGCCGAATTTGCTTCTTTCGTGGGCGGGTTCGGGGGATTAGCCGGTGTCCATTCATGTGCAGATATTGACTGGTCCATACTGTTTGATGCAGATTTAGACATAATAAGTTTTGATACCTACCAATTTGCCACGAATTTTGCACTATATTACAAATCCATCCAAAAATATCTACAAAATGGCGGTGTGATTGCTTGGGGAATAGTGCCCACAGATGGGGAAGCACTTGCCAAAGAAGATCTGAAAACCTTAAAAAGTAAATTTAATGGGTATTTAAAGCAACTAGTAGAAAAAGGGGTTGACCCGCGGCTTCTTTATGAAAACAGCATGATTACACCTGCCTGCGGTACAGGTACCCTGAATGAGGAACAAGCGAAGCGCATCTATCAGCTGATTGCGGAGTTAGCAAAAGATTGGAAGAGCAGTTCGATTATATAGTTTTTAAACTATATAAAGTCATTCCTATCTATTGTGTGAGGAGGCAGTGACCATTGTGCAATCCATACAAGCTAAAATTATTAATGGAAAAGAATCTCAGGACAAAAGACTAAATGAACAAGAACTAAAGAGGCGGCAGCATGAGTTAAAAATCTGTATGGAACAGTATTTTAAGCGAACACTAGGCAAGAGTGTAGATACAACGAGGATCACTATTGTTGAGGACATGTTGGTTATCAGAGGAGAAGGATTTCTAACTGAACCAGAGAAATATATTGTTATGACACCTCAGGGGAAGGATGCGATCAGAGCATCCAGAATGCATGTTGTAGAACAGCATATTATCGATAATGTGCCCTTTTTTGAGAAGTTACTCAATGCTAAAGCAATTCATCACACATATGAAGTTGAAGCCCATAATGATTTCTGGATACACACCATTGTATTTGACCGTGTATTAACACTATAAAAATTTAATATTCCCAGGTGGTTCACAGAGAAACAGATAGGTGGCTCCAAGAGAGACCAATGTTTTTTTGCAAGGCTCAACATATTTTGAGTCAGGCACAAAAATATTGGTCTTTTTCTATTGCAGAGTGAGAAAGTGAAACTTATGGTTGTGAGGGTTCACTAGTGGGCCCTTGACAATAAAAAACAAATTTGAGGAGGACGAAGAAGATGACGATGAAAGCTTTAGTGTACCATGGTCCCGAGAAGATCAGTATTGATGATGTAGCGGCACCGAAGATTATTGAGCCAGATGATGTAATAGTTAAGGTGACCACTTCCACCATCTGTGGCACCGATATCCACATCTGGCATGGCGGGATGCCTGAGGTTGAGGCTCCCAGAATTCTCGGCCATGAGTTTTGCGGGGAAGTAGTGGAGGCAGGTCCTGCGGTGAGGAATGTCAAGGTTGGGGATCAGTGTGCTGTATCCTGTGTTACCCAGTGTGGTGAGTGCTTCTACTGTGTACGAGGGATTTATTCTCACTGTACAACAGGCAGCTGGATATTCGGTTATATGATCGAAGGCTGCCAGGCAGAGTATGTCCGGGTGCCTCATGCTAATCTGGGTTGTTTCAAGACTCCAGATGGCCTAACCGATGATGATGTTCTGCTGGTTGGTGACATTCTCTCCACAGGCTATTTTGGTGCCGAGAATGCTCAAATCGAACCAGGTGACACTGTAGCAGTAATGGGCAGCGGTCCTGTGGGTATGTGTGCTATGATGACTGCTAAGCTTTGGGGGCCAGCAAGAATTATTGCCGTTGATATGAACCAGTCCAGGCTTGATTTTGCTGTTAAGAATGGCATTGCTGATATGGCCTTGAACCCTGCGAATGGCAATGTTCCTGATCAGATTAGAGATTTGACTGGTGGCCGCGGCGCCGACCGGACCATCGAGGCTGTAGGTGCCAAGGGAACCTATGAGCTGGCTCTGGATGCTGTTCGTCCTGGTGGAAATGTTTCCCTGATCGGTGTTTTTGAAAAGCCACAGGAGTTGAAGATGAACGAACTGTGGATCAAGAATATCAAGATCTCGATGGGCCTCGTCAATGCCAACATTATTCCTGAGTTGATTAATCTGATCCAGGCAGGAAAGCTCGATACCAAATGCTTGTATACCCATCGTAAGCCATTGAACGATCTCCTCGAAGGATACGATGTCTTTGGTGGCAAGAAGGACAACTGCCTCAAGTGGATTGTCACACCGTACGAAAGATAAGAGATAATAATTGAGTGAGTTTCTATTGGCTTAATACCTCTAAAAACCGGGGGCTGTGCACCCCGGTTTTTTTATTTTTTGAAATATTTAAAAATAGAAGAAGGAGTTAGCGAATCAATAGAGAAATATTTGAGTGTGGTGGAAAGTGGTGTAAAGTGGGGAGTTTGATATTCGGAGTGGGGAAATATGTTTATCGGAGAATATTATCATAATATAGATGCCAAGGGACGCCTGATACTTCCAGCTAAATTTCGTTCCACTCTGGGAGATCGCTGTATAACTACTCGCGGCCTAGATCACTGCCTTTTTGTGTTTCCCCTTGATGAATGGAATATCATGGAGCAAAAGTTGAGCAATTTGCCCTTCACGAAAAAGGAAGCCAGATCTTTTTCTCGTTTCTTTTTTTCTGGAGCCACTGAGTGTGAAATGGATGCCCAAGGCCGGATCCTGATTCCACCTCCTTTGCGGAATTACGCAGAGATCGAACGTGAAGTCACTATTATCGGCGTGTCTTCTCGTATTGAGATCTGGGCTGCGGATCGCTGGGATGAATACTGCACCGGAGCTGAGGAAACATATGAAGAACTAGCAGAAAAAATGAATGAAGGCGGTGCATTTAGTGGCTGAAGAAGTGAAACATGCTCCAGTGATGCTCAAGGAAGCAATAGAATTTTTAGATCCCCAAGAAGGGGGTATATATGTTGACTGTACATTGGGCAGCGGCGGTCATGCAAAAGAAATGCTTCGCTTGATTGGCCCTACAGGAAGATTGATCGGTTTCGATAAAGATGAGTTTGCTCTAAAACGTTCAAAAGAGGTTTTAGCACCATATCTTGAGCAGGTGATTTTTATATATAGTGATTTTCGCCAGATGGTGGAAATCCTGCATGATCTGCAAATCGATAAAGTTGATGGGATTATATTTGATTTGGGAGTTTCCTCCAACCAGGTTTTAGAGCCAGAGCGTGGTTTCAGCTATAACTATGATGCTTTCTTAGATATGAGGATGGATCAGAGTTCAGCAACTACAGCGGCGGACCTGGTCAACACTCTGCCAGAGAAGGAACTAGCGGATATAATCTTTCGTTATGGTGAAGAGAGATGGGCGCGTCGGATCGCGTCTTTTATAGTTGATTGGCGAAAAAAAAGTTCTGTTACTACGACTGGACAGCTTGTGGAGATTATAAAAGCTGCTATACCTGCTCGTGCACGTCGTACCGGCCCCCACCCCGCCCGACGGACTTTTATGGCTTTGCGTATCGCTGTGAATGATGAATTGACAGGTGCGGAAGCGGGACTCAGGGCGGGGATTTCTTTATTAAAGCAGGGTGGAAGGATTGTTGCTATCTCCTTTCACTCTCTGGAAGATCGTATTGTTAAAAACGTTTTCCGGGAGTATGGGCATCATTCCCGTAATGAAATACGCATTCTTACGAAAAAACCAATTATACCGGATGACGCAGAGGTTAAAGCCAATTCCAGGTCACGCAGCGCAAAGCTGAGAGCAGCTGAAAAACTACTGCCTGATAAAGAGTAATATAAGAAAATCGAGGTGAATAAGTTGGTATTAGCGGAAGAAAAGAGCTACGCCAGACAACCATCAAGACAGCCATCAAAACGGCCGTCAAGAGCGTCGAAGAAAAGAAAAATAGCAGGGAGACAGCAGCGCAAAAAACTAGTTGTCTATCTTCAGCTCACTGCCATTATTCTCGGCTGTTTTGGAATAGGGCTTATCTATATCCAAAAGCATCATCAGGTTACAGCTTTAGGGTATATAGTTGAAGAAGAAAGGCAAAGTGTTGCTGTTCTACAGAGAGATATTAAACAGTTAGAGTTAGAGGCTGCCGAGCTTCAGTGTCCTGAACGGGTGGAAGAAGTTGCGATCAACAAAATTGGTATGAATAAGCCTGAAAATGTTTTGCTGGCGGCTCTTCCCGCTGCGGAAGATAACACCGCTGAACAAAAACAAAATGCATTACAGGATCAGGATAATGAGCAGGAAAAGGGCTTGTTGATGGCATTAAAACAGTTTATGGGCAGGGCAGAAGCTTCGCCTCAGTAATGGGGTGTTTTGTTGAGCATGAGCAATATAGAGATACGCAAAAGAATAACTGCACTATTTTTTGTGCTTTTTCTTATTTTTGTCTTGCTGCTGCTGCGTTTGGGTTATCTGCAGATTGTCAAGGGGACATGGTATCAGGAAAAAGCACTGGAAAACAGGATCCGTGAAATTGTTGTGGAGCCTAAGCGGGGAGTCATCTATGACCGCAATGGAAATGAGCTGGCGGTCAGTATCGATGCCGAGGGCTGTTATGCTATTCCGGCCGAAGTGCGGAAATCAGATAAAGAAGATGAAATTGCCAGGGAATTAGCTGGCATTCTTGATATGGAGGAAAAGGATGTTTATGGGCTGATCACCAAAGATCAGCAATCTGTATGGCTTAAATTTAAGCTCAAAAATGAACAGGTTAAAGAACTACGTGAAAAGAATTTGCCCGGCATTGGGACAATCCCTAAGCCTCAACGATATTATCCCAATGGTAACCTGGCATCCCATTTGCTGGGGTTTGCCGGTGACTATAATCAGGGCTTAGAAGGAATGGAGAGTGCTTTCGATAAACAGTTGGCTGGTATCAACGGACGTCTGCTTGTGGAATATGATGCGGCAGGCCAAGAAATACCAGAATCAACAAGAAAATATATCGAACCTGAACAGGGACTCAATGTAGTCTTGACCATAGATCAGACAATCCAATATATTGCAGAGCGGGAACTTGATAAGATAATGCAGGAACGCTCTCCTAAGAGTGCTACAATAGTTGTTATGGATCCCAATACTGGGGACATTTTGGCGATGGCCAATAAACCGGACTTTGATCCAAATGAGTTTCAGAAATATCCAGCTGAGTCGCGCCGTATTGGAGCTGTTGCTGACAGTTATGAGCCCGGCTCAACCTTCAAAATAGTAACCCTTGCCGCAGCTCTGGAGGAGGGAGTAACCGAACCAGGGGATCAGTTTTATGACCCAGGTTATATTAAGGTTAATGGAGAAACCATCAACTGCTGGGCAGGTGGAGGCCATGGCAGCCAAACTTTGGCTGAGGTTGTGCAGAACTCCTGTAACCCAGGTTTTATTACACTGGGCTTGCGGTTGGGTACCCAGAGGTTATACAAGTACATTAACGGTTTTGGTTTTGGTAGCCAATTAGGAATTGAACTATCAGGAGAGGCAACAGGTATTGTTATACCAGAAGATCAGGTCAAACCTGTGGATCTGGCTACTATCTCCATGGGGCAGGCTAATACTGTAACTCCTTTACAGATGGTGACTGCACTGTCTGCTATCGTCAATGGCGGTGAATTAATGAAACCGCACCTTGTTAAGGAACTGACTGACCGTGAAGGTGATGTGGTAAAGCGTTTTGAGCCTGAGGTGGTGCGTCAGATTATTTCGGAAGAGACATCTAAGTTGGAAAGAGAGATGCTGGAAGCTGTTGTCAGCAAAGGATCTGGCAGCAATGCACATATAGAAGGATACTCTGTAGGCGGCAAAACAGGTACAGCGCAAAAACCGGCGCCAGGCGGGGGGTATTCAGCAACAGATTATATCGCCTCCTTTATCGGGTTCGCACCGGTTGATGACCCTCAACTTGTGGCTATCGTCGTGGTTGATACACCTAAGGGATACCCTTATTATGGGGGTACAGTAGCAGCTCCTGCATTTCGAGAAGTAGTGGGGGATAGTCTTCGCTATTTAGAGGTTCCTGTCCGCTATGAGTCAGAGGAAAAGGCTGCTGATGATGAAGAGACAACTGTGCCTATGGTGATCAACCTTCCGGTTGATAAAGCGGAAAATGTTTTAAGGGATGCCGGACTGGTCAGTGAGCGTTCAGGCTCCGGGCAGGTAGTCTATGGTCAGATTCCTCTTGATGGTGTTAAAGTAAAGAAAGGGAGTAGTGTGTTGCTCAGTTTGCATAAGCCAGAGGGTGTCCAGGATGATGAAGATAGAATCGTACCAAATCTCAAAGGCAAGAGTATGCGAGACGCAGCACAGCTTTTAGGGGAGATGGGTCTTGTGCTGGTCCCTGAAGGTGAGCCATACCCTACAGGGGTTGCCGGGGAACAGCAACCTGCAGCCGGAACGAGCCTTCCTCAGGGTGGGCAGGTACGAGTTAAATTCCAGCCTCCATCTGGTATAGGTGTTACACCTTGAGGCCGAGTGAGACGCGAGAAACGTCCCCTCGTTTCATTCCTGATTGGTAAACATTAGGAACGGCAATAATGATCAGAAGAATAATATAAAAAAGAGGTGATAAGGATGCCCATTGTATTTCAGGATTTACTGCAGGGAGTAGAGGTGACTGGTGCTCTGGGACTTAAGCAGACAGTTACTGGATTACACTATGATTCCCGTCAGATACAGCCGGGAAATATATTTGTATGTATTAAAGGCTATCGCACAGATGGGCATCTATTTATTCAAGATGCTCTATCCAGGGGGGCTGTAGGGTTAGTTGTCGAAAAAGATATAAATATAAAACCCCAGGTCTCCATTGCCAGAGTAAAAAATTCACGCCAGGCTATGGCTTTGATGGCGGCGAATTTTTTTGATCATCCCAGCAGGAAGCTTACTTTGATCGGTGTCACCGGCACTAATGGTAAGACCACCACTACACATCTAATTGATGCTGTTTTGGCAGGCAAGGGTGAGCATACGGGAATCATCGGCACTATCTACAACAAAATCGGGGATCAGAGACTTCCTGTTGAGCGAACAACACCAGAATCTCTTGATTTGCAATCAATTCTTGCTCAAATGAATACATCTAAGGTAAGAACTGTTTCTATGGAGGCATCCTCTCATGCTCTCTATCTACAGCGGACAGCAGCCTGTGAATTCGATGTAGGGGTTTTCACTAATTTGACTCAGGATCATCTGGATTTCCATAGAGACATGAATGAATACTTGGCTGCCAAGATGCTTCTTTTTGAGGGGCTAGGAAAGGAAAGAGTAAAAAAACGGCCATGTTACGCAGTGGTCAATAATGATGATAGGGCAGCAGAGCGGATCAAGAAATGTACGAATGTACCTGTGATCACTTGTGGTATTAACGAACAGGCGGATGTAAGAGCTGAGGATGTACGGCTCAATTCTGATGGAAGCAGTTTTACTGTGTCCTATAAAGAAGGAAATTTTTCGGTATGTACCTCTCTTCCGGGTGAATTTAATGTATATAATTGTCTTGCGGCTATCTGTGTAGGATTGCAGGAGGGTGTTCCGGTAGCAGTGGTACAGGCTATTCTAAAAAAGGTGAAGGGGGTACCCGGGCGGTTTGAACCGGTAGATGAAGGCCAGAAGTTTGCGGTGGTTGTGGATTATGCCCATACCCCTGACGGACTGGAGAATGTGTTGAAAACAGCACGTCGGGTATCAGGCGGCAGACTGATCACAGTTTTCGGCTGCGGTGGTGACCGTGATGCCGGTAAGAGGCCTGTAATGGGGATGATTGCGGGAGAGCTGAGTGACTACACGGTTATTACTTCCGATAATCCTCGTTCAGAAGCACCTGAGAAAATAGAACAGCAAATAGAAGACGGTATAAGAGAAATTCCCAATGCCTGTTATACTATGATCACTGATCGTTATCAGGCTATCAGACACGCCCTGCTCAGTGCAAAAGAAGGAGATTTTGTGGTGATAGCCGGCAAGGGGCATGAAACATATCAAATTGTCGGTGACCAGGTAATTCCCTTTGATGATCATCAGGCAGCCAGGGAGATTATTGTAAAGGAGATCATTGATTGAGTAATGGAGCCAATGCATTTAAATGATGTAATAAAAGCTGTCCGGGGCGAGTTGGTGCAGGGTGGCAGCAATAGAGAGATCAGTGGTGTGAGTATTGACAGTAGAGCGATTGAACCAGGAGACCTGTTCTTTGCTTTTCCCGGAGAGAGTGTCGATGGGCATGACTTTTTGGAACAGGTCTTTGAGCATGGTGCAGCTGCTGCTGTTATTTCTCATCCGGTGAATTTCCAAAATAGGGCAGCTTTGATTATGGTCGCTGATCCACTAACAGCACTGCAAGATCTGGCATATTACTATCGCCGATTATATAGCATACCGGTGGTTGCAGTTACCGGAAGTACCGGAAAAACCACGACCAAGGATCTGATTGCCGGTGTATTGGAGCAGCGCTTCAATGTCCTAAAAACAAGTGGGAATCACAATAATGAAATTGGACTTCCCTTGACACTTTTGCAGTTGAACCACAGCCATCAGGTGGTTGTTCTGGAAATGGCTATGCGGGGCCCTGGGCAGATAGCTGCTTTATGTGAGATCAGCAGCCCGCAAGCAGGGGTGATCACCAATATTGGTAAGACTCATTTGGAGCTTTTAGGTTCCCAGGAGGACATTGCCCTGGCTAAAGGGGAACTACTGCAAGCCCTGCCCTCTGATGGATGGGCGGTGCTCTACGCTGAAGATCCATGGCAGGTAAAACTCAGTGAAAAGGTATCCGGGGAGCTTATCTTTTATGGCTATAGTGATCACTGCACGGTCAGTGCCTCTCAGGTTGTGTTAATTAATTTGGCTGGCGTAGAGTTTAATCTTTCTACCCCTGCCGGGCGAATGCTCTGTTTTCTCCCTCTGCCAGGCGCTCATAATGTGACAAATGCTCTGGCGGCGGCGGCTGTGGGATATAGGTTTGGCTTAACCCCCCAGGAGATTGCAGCAGGTCTGCAATCCGCTTCTCTGACCGAGATGCGGTTGGAGATCAAACAGGGAAAAGATGGGGTAATGATCATTGATGACTCTTATAATGCTAGTCCATCATCCACATTAGCTGCCTTAAAACTGCTTGCTGAGTCCGGGGGCCAGAGAACTGTCGCTGCATTAGGTGATATGTACGAGTTAGGTGCAGAAACAGTTGACGGGCACCGTCAGGTTGGGGAGCAAGCGGCTGCTTTACAGATCGATTGCCTCTGTACAGTAGGGCAGCTGGCTGAGGAAATTGCTATAGGTGCTATCAATGCGGGAATGGACAGTGATTCGATACGCATTTATCGGGAAAAAACGACAGCAGTATCTTTTCTTAGATCATATCTACAAAAAGGGGATGTCGTATTGATTAAGGGTTCGAGAGGTATGAAGATGGAAGAGATCACGGCAGCCATCCAGGATGGTGAGCGCAGGTGAATGAGATTGCCGGAGTAGCCCTGGCATTTGTAGTGAGCCTGGTTGTAGTACTGGTGATCACACCCATTTGCATCCCCCTATTACAGCGATTAAAAGTTGGGCAAGAGGTTAGGGATGATGGACCCCGCACCCATCTAAAAAAACAGGGAACAGCCACAATGGGCGGCGTAGTGATTATTCTGGGTGCCGGAATAGCCGGATTTATTTTTACGTCTGATGTTTATGAAACATCGCTTCTTTTTATAATCATGCTGGGATGCGGACTGCTGGGATTATGGGATGATTTTCTCAAAGTTGTTCTCAGAAGGCCCCTTGGATTGCGAGCCAGGGCAAAAGTAATCGGGCAACTGCTTGTGGGAATTATCCTTGCCTGGGGTTCTTCAATGCTGGGGCGGGGCACTTTAATAGCAGTGCCATATACTGGAATTGAATTAGAAGCTGGATTTTTATATTATATCTTTGTGGTGCTTGTCTTAGTGGCTACTGCCAACGCGGTCAATCTGACAGATGGATTGGACGGACTTGCCAGTGGGTTAATGGTGATTATCAGTGCTGCTTTTGTGTTGATTGCCCTGCTGACAGGTCATTATGCGGTAGCGGTTTTTGCAGGGGCTTTAGGTGGTGCTTGTTTGGGATTTCTCAGGTATAATTACCACCCTGCTCGGATATTTATGGGTGATACGGGTTCTCTGGCTCTGGGGGGCGTACTGGCAGCACTTGCTGTGCTCACAGGCACAGAGCTTCTATTGATGATACTGGGAGGGGTATTTGTCCTGGAGGTGCTTTCTGTAATTATTCAGGTCATTTCCTTTCAATTAACTGGCAAACGAGTCTTTAAGATGAGTCCCCTGCACCATCACTTTGAACTATCCGGTTGGGCCGAGGTCAAAGTCGTACACGTTTTTTGGTTGATAGGATTATGCTTTGCCATCCTAGGCTTGCTTGCTATATAAAGGCAGATGAGGGCGGCTGAAGACAGAGACCGAAGCTAGTAACGTTGCGGACTAAAGTAATACAGTCCCAACAAACTTCCGACTTCCATTTTAGGTAGGAGATGTTGAATTGTCTAGTTTACAAGGAAAAAAGGTGCTTATTGTAGGAATGGCACGCAGCGGTCAGGCCGCGGCTCGTTTTTTGGCAAGCCGGGGAGCATTGGCCACAGGTACAGATCTTAAAGGCGAGGATCAGTTAGGCTGTGAATTTCAGGAGCTAAAGAACTTGCCCATTACTTTAATTACTGGTGGTTACCCTGAAGTAAAACAAGGTGACTATGATCTGGTTATAGTTAGCCCAGGTGTCCCCGGTGACATACCCCCGCTCTTGGCTGCACAAAAACATGGCACTCCTATTTGGAGCGAATTGGAATTGGCAGGCAGATTGATCAAAGAGCCGATCATTGCTGTTACTGGTACTAATGGAAAAACCACGACAACTTCTTTGCTGGGGTTTATCTTTAAGCAGGCCGGGATTGAGGCTGTGGTTGCAGGAAATATTGGAGTGCCATTAATTGAAGAAGCGGAAAAAACCCTTGATCTTGATTATGTTCAACAAAGGGGCAAGTGCTGGGTTGTGGAAGTTAGTTCTTTCCAATTGGAGCGCATAGAATCATTTAGACCTCATATAGCTGTTTTTCTGAATTTAGCTCCGGATCACCTGGACAGGCATGGCGATTTGGCCACATATGGCAGGATTAAAGCCCAGCTTTTTGCCAATCAGGGACCAGGTGATTATGCTGTCATCAATCTGGATGATCCCTGGGTGTCGACACAGATGGGTGATGTTCCGGCCCAAATAGCCGGTTTCTCCTGCAGCAAGGTCCCTCAGCATGGGATAGGAGTGCAGGGGGAGCAGATCATCTTTAATTTACAGGGAAGGGATGAGCTTTTGTGTACGGTGGGAGATATTAGAATGCCAGGCCGTCACAACCTGGAAAATGCTTTAGCGGCAGCTGCAGCTTCTCTGTTGGCTGGGGTTGATCAGAAATATGTCGTTAGAGCGTTAACTTCTTTTTCAGGTGTATCCCATCGGGTGGAAGAGGTACGGATATTAGACGGAGTGCTTTATGTCAATGATTCAAAGGCCACTAATCCAGATGCAGTACTGAGAGCACTGGATTCCTATGATAGACCGATAATTTTGATCGCTGGGGGAAGGCATAAAGGTGCCAGCCTTGATGAGCTGGCAGAGAAGATAAGGAAAAGGGTGAAGGCCTTGATCCTGTTAGGGGAGGCCGCTCCACTGTTGCGGCAGGCGGTGATGGCCGAAGGGCTTAACAATATAAGGGACGTGAATTCCCTTCAAGAAGCTGTTGGCCTAGCGCACAGTATTGCTTGTGGCGGTGATGTGGTTCTGCTGTCACCAGGTTGTGCCAGTTGGGATATGTTCCGTGATTATGAGGAACGGGGTGATCTCTTCCGCAAAGAGGTTGAGGAACTCTAAGGAGGGGTTGGAATATGAAAAAGGTGCGCAGAGCCCCAGATTTTATTCTCTTTATAATCATACTCCTATTATTGACAGTAGGTATCGTAATGGTTTACAGCGCGAGTTTTGTTTTTGCTGAGGTTAATTATGATGATGGTGCCCATTTTCTAAAGAACCAGCTGGTATGGGCGCTGTTAGGGATTGCCGGCATGATTTTCGTCATGAATATCAATTACAAGGTTTATAAAAAGTGGGCAACTCCTTTATTAGTGCTGACTGTTATTTTACTTCTTCTTCTGTTTGTGCCAGGAGTAGGTGTTAATGTCAAGGATGCAACACGCTGGATTGCTATCGGTTCCTTTCGCTTTCAACCTTCAGAGATCACTAAACTGACATTGGTTATTTTCCTGGCTAAATATTTATCTGAGAATCAGGAACGCATCAAGGAGCTGGTAAGAGGTTTAGGGGTGCCGTTGCTGGTGATGGGGGGAATCTGTCTTTTGATTCTGGCGCAGCCTGATCTGGGAACCGCTGTCACCATTGCAGGCACAGCATTTCTCATGATGTTGGCTGCGGGTGCAAGGATCGGCCATTTGTGCGGCTTGGGACTGTTGGGATGTGGATTGGCAGTTCTGGCAATAATTGTTGAGCCCTATCGGATGGAACGGATCATGGCTTTTACAGACCCCTGGGCAGATCCCTTAGATACAGGATTCCAAACCATCCAGGCTCTTCTGGCGGTGGGATCAGGAAGATTATTCGGAGCAGGGCTCGGTCAAGGGAGGCAGAAGTTTCTCTATCTGCCTGAGCAGCATACAGATTTCATCTTTGCAGTGATCGCCGAAGAGTTAGGGTTTATTGGGTCAATATTTGTTCTGCTGCTTTTTCTCGCCTTTATGTGGAGAGGGCTAAGGATTGCCATTAAGGCACCTGACACCTTTGGGGGGCTGCTTGCTGCCGGGATTACGATCATGGTGGTGCTGCAGGCACTGATCAATATAGGTGTTGTGACAGGAAGTTTACCGATAACCGGTATAACACTGCCTTTCATCAGTTATGGGGGCTCATCTTTGACACTTAATTTATTGGTAATTGGTATTCTCTT
Organism: Thermacetogenium sp. UBA5472; assembly: GCA_002426495.1. Taxonomy (GTDB): domain Bacteria; phylum Bacillota; class DSM-12270; order Thermacetogeniales; family Thermacetogeniaceae; genus Syntrophaceticus. Next base: position 6,571 of record DIQC01000001.1, on the reverse strand, counting down.
GAATATATCACGTTATGTTAAAGAATAGGAGAAAAGGTATGCGTGTGCTGATCACAGGTGGTGGTACAGGTGGACACCTCTATCCGGCACTATCTGTTGCCGGCTTGCTGCAGGAGTTAGACAATCACTGTCAGATCCTCTTTGTAGGGACAAGTGATGGTCTGGAAAGCAAAGTGGTGCCTGGGGCAGGTTATTCCTTTCGCCAAATTAAAGCCGGAAAGTGGCCTCGGAAAATCTCATTTCAGGGAATACGTGATTTAGCCTCTCTAGGGAAAGGATATCTACAGGGAGTAGGCATCATCAGGGAGTTTCGACCTGATGCTGTTTTTGCCACAGGGGGGTATGTTTCAGTACCCCTGGGACTGGCTGCTGTAACTATGAAGGTTCCGCTTTTTTTGCATGAACAAAACTCTATCCCTGGGATGGCTAACAAACTGTTGTCACGCTGGGCTGAGGTAATTTTTACCACGTTTAAAACCGATAAAGGATCTTTTCCTGAGAAGGCGAAATTAGTTCATTCAGGACTTCCGGTGCGCAGTGAGATATTGAAATCTGATCGAAGCAAAGGGTTACAGTATTTCGGATTTAATCCCAACACGTTCACTGTTTTGGTTACCGGAGGGAGCCGTGGCGCTCGGCGCATCAATCAGGTGATGTCGGAAGTATATCGCCAGATCTGCCAGGGGAAGACAAAACTGGCGCCGATGCAGGTAATTCACCTGACAGGATCAAATGAATATCAATCGTTTTGCCATAACATGGATCAGGTGGGAATAAACGACCATAATATAGGCAAACTAGTAATAAAACCATATTTAGAGGAAATGGAATATGCATTGAATGCTGCAGATCTAGTTATCAGTCGTGCTGGAGCAGCGACACTTGCTGAAGTGACTGCTGTAGGAATTCCAGCAATTCTGATTCCTTATCCTTTTGCAACCGGGAATCACCAGTATCACAATGCTAGTTATTTGGAAAGCAGGGGAGCAGCGATTCTCATTCCGGAGAAGGAGCTGACCTCTGATGTGCTGCTTGGTGAAATGGAAAAATTGGCAGGTGATTTTAGCTTACGCCAAATGATGGCCGAACATTCTCTCAGCATAGGATGTCCGGAAGCCGGGGAATTGATTGCTGGCGTTCTGCTTGATGTTGGCAAAAAGTCACATCGCACCTCTCGGAGGGATAAGACATAAACTGTTGATGAAGTAGATGGAGTTTATTTATTGTTGAGGCACTGTAAAAGGGAGGAGATCAGTTAGTGACTGGCAAGTGGTATCATTTTATTGGAATCGGTGGTGTGGGTATGAGCGGACTTGCCCATGTTCTACTTGACATGGGGTTGCATGTTAGTGGGTCCGATCTGGTACTTTCGCCTGTTATCGATGGTCTGCGTCAACGAGGAGCTGAGATTTTTATAGGCCATAGGGCAGATAACATATATGATGACATTGATGCCGTAGTTATTTCCTCTGCTATTCGCCCATCCAATATTGAGTTATGTACTGCTCGCCATAAAGGTTTACCAGTCATGGCCCGGGGGGATCTGTTGGCAAAGGTTATGGATAATTATCAGGGCATAGCTGTAACAGGTGCCCATGGTAAAACAACGACCAGTGCAATGATCGCTGTTGTTCTGGCGAAGATCGGGCTTGAACCTACTTTTCTAGTAGGTGGCCATATACCCCAACTCGGTGGCAATGCCGGCCTGGGTAAGGGTAGATACCTGGTTGCCGAATCAGATGAAAGTGACGGTTCTTTTCTTAAACAAAGACCATATATTGCTGTTATTACAAATATAGATGATGACCATCTGGATTATTACAGAGATTTCTCAACAATCATGCAAGCTTTTCAGGAATTTTTGACAAAAATAAGACCGGATGGAATTGCTGTACTATGCAGTGACAACATTAATGTTCGTCAATTATCCACTAATGGAATTAATGCGGTTACTTACGGACTTCAAGAAGGTGCCCAGTATCAGGCCAGAAAAATTGTGCAGAACGGCCTGATGACAGAGGCAGAGATTGTTTATCAGGGCAGTTATCTAGGAAAGTTAAAGCTTTCTGTACCTGGTATATATAATGTACAAAATGCCCTAGCTGCAGTTGCTGTGGGTAGGCATCTGGGGTTGGAATTTAGTGGTATAGCCAGAGCTTTAGCTTACTATCAGAATGTTCATCGTCGTTTTCAACTTATAGCTCAATATGATGGAATCAGAATTGTTGATGACTATGCACACCATCCCACAGAGATTAAAGCTTTGATGAACGCCGCTATAGGGATTAAGCAAAAAAGAGTGATCACTGTTTTTCAACCACATCGCTATAGCAGAACTAAACTCTTGCAAGAGGAGTTTGGAAAGGCTTTTGAGGGGAGCGACGTTGTTATAGTCACAGATATTTATGCCGCCGGAGAAACCCCCCTGGAAGGTGTTTCAGGTGAGAAAGTCGTTCAGGAACTGCTAAAAAACGGCATTAATGCTTTATATATTAACTCACTTGACAATGTTGTTAATCTCCTCCTGCAGAGACTCTGTTCAGGGGATACAGTGCTGACTGTGGGGGCTGGCGATGTCTGGACTGTAGGCAGGGATCTTGCTTCTAAAATTGAGCATTGCTCACAAGCTAATTGAGGTATAAAAAATGAATCTGCAAGCCTTGGCTGATCAATTAGAAAAGAAGGTAGATTGTCAGGTATCTGTCCACGTTCCCATGAAAAATTTTACCACATGGAGGGTGGGGGGACCTGCCGAACTAATGATCAACCCTCATCATATAGAAGATATTGAAAATGGCGTACTATTTGCCAAAGAATATGGTCTACCGATAACTGTTATTGGTAATGGATCCAATCTGTTGATCTTGGACGGTGGTATCAGAGGATTAGTGATTAAGCTTGGAGAGTTTAAGGATGTCTCCCAAAAGGGAGATCTGATAACTGCTGAGGCAGGAGTAATGCTTCCTGTCCTGTCCAGGATGGCCTGTAACGCATCTTTGAGTGGATTGGAATTTGCCGTTGGGATTCCGGCTACCCTTGGTGGGGCATTGGTCATGAATGCCGGAGCCTTTGGACAGGATATGGGAAGTCTGGTTCAGGAAGTCGAGACTATCGACTATCAGGGAAATCAGCAGAGGTTATCCAAGGATGAACTTTCTTTTAGCTACCGCACATCATCCCTGGCCAGGCAAGAGTTGATTATTTTAAGGACAGTTCTCAGATTTGATCCTGCTGACAAGGAAGAGATTGCTGCCCGTATGAAAGAAAACAAAGCCAGACGGACTAGGATTCAACCTATGGGTTTACCCTCCGCTGGCAGTGTATTTCGTAATCCGTCACAAAATTATGCAGGAAGGCTTATTGAGGAATTGGGTCTGAAAGGACAGCGTATTGGAGATGCAATGGTTTCTACAAAACATGGCAATTTTATCATAAACTGTGGTTGTGCAACAGGGGGGGAGATTTTAACCTTAATCAAGACCATTCAAGAACGTGTTTATGAGCAAAAGGAGATTATCTTGGTTCCTGAAGTCTTGATTATAGGGGAGGAAGGGTGAGTTGGTTGGAGAGATTGGTTGTTACTGGGGGTACGAGGCTTACTGGATCTGTAAAGATCAATGGAGCTAAGAACGCCATCCTGCCACTCCTTGCCAGTTCTCTGTTGAGTGAGAAGCGTATTGTTCTGGAGGGAGTGCCTTCGTTAAACGATGTTTATACAATGAAAGAGGCATTGGAGTCACTGGGTATTAAGATCAAATGGGAAGGAGATACCATGGAGGTAGATCCCTCCGATCTTCAATCTTTGGAACTGTCTCCATCTCTTGCCAGGCGTATGCGGGCGTCCAATCTGGTGATGGGGCCCTTGCTGGGTCGCTGTAGGAAATTTAAAGTATCTTATCCCGGTGGCTGTACAATAGGATCACGGCCTATGGATCTGCATTTAAAGGGCTTTTCTGCTCTTGGAGCTGAGATCACTGATGATCACGGCTGTATTACAGCTGAGGCCCCTGTATTACAGGGGGCAGATATTCATCTTGATTTCCCTAGTGTAGGAGCAACTGAGAATATTATGATGGCGGCAGTGCTGGCTCAAGGCACCACAATGATCAAAAACGCTGCCAGGGAACCGGAAATCATAGAACTACAGAACTTTTTAAATAAACTGGGTGCCCGTATACGGGGAGCGGGAACAGATACCATTCGCATAGATGGAGTAAAAAAGCTCAATCAAGAGATCTCACATGGCGTTATTTCCGACCGTATAGAAACAGGAACCTTTATGACAGCAGCTGCCATTACCGGAGGAGAAGTGTGGATCAACAATGTGATCCCTGAGCATGTAAAAGCAATTACTGCGAAACTTCGAGAAGCAGGGGTCTCGATCAAGGAAGAGGATGACCGGATTTTTTTGAATAGTCCTTCTAGATGGAGGGCAGTGGATATCAGGACAATGCCTTATCCTGGTTTTCCTACAGATATGCAGCCTCAGATGATGATTTTTTTAGCTCTGGCTCAAGGAACCAGTATTATTACCGAGACTATATTTGAGAATCGTTACCTGCATGTGGGAGAACTGAGAAGGATGGGGGCTCAGGTCCGTGTCGAGGGAAAAACTGCTGTGATCACGGGTGTACCGCAGCTGACTGGAACAACTGTGGAAGCGACAGATCTGAGAGCCGGTGCCGCACTTGTTGTGGGGGGGCTGGCGGCAGAGAATACGACTGTTATTGAAGGTATAGAGCACTTGGACCGGGGATATGAAAGACTAGAGAACAGGTTGAGCATGCTGGGCGCAAAAATTCAACGCCAACAGAAATAGCAGCATGCTATTTTTTTATGGATAGGGTGGACAAGATGTCATCTGCAAAGAGACGGAAAAAAAAGAGCAGAAAGAAACTGGACTGGCGGAAACTGGCCAGATTCCTAAAGAATATGCTATTGATAATTATGGGTGTGCTGGCAGTCTATTATTTCACTCAGTCACCCTTCTTTGCGCTGAAAGATATTGAATCCACTGGGAATACGAAAGTGACAGAGGAAGAAATAATCCAAAAAAGTGGTTTAAGCGCAGGGATGAATTATTTTGGATTGGATACCCAACTTGTAGAAAAGCGCGTGTTGGCCATGCCATTGGTGGAAAAGGTAACAGTGAAAAAGCATCTTCCAGACAGTGTGGTGATCAACATTAAGGAGCGAAAACCTCTGGCGCTTTTCTGTGCTCAGGAGGGTTTGTTTGTTATAGATGGAAAGGGATATTGTCTGGAAAAGTGTACGACAGCGCCAAGCTATGATTTACCTATCATCACAGGGCTTAAGCCGGATTCATTAGATCCAGGTGAACAAGTGATCAAAAGTGATGATCTGGAAGTGGTGCTTGCTGCTTTAGAACAGGATGTCCTGCAACAATTTTCTGAGATCAACATCGCCCAAACCGATAATCTGATAGCATATACACGCCAGGGGATCCCAGTGTTCTTGGGAACTACAAATAAACTGTCTGAAAAGCTTGATGTCGCTATATCATATCTAGATTTACTTGCAGATGAAGAAGAAGTAGAATACATAGATATTAGAAGTATCCAGGCACCTGCGGTTAAGTGACAAAATTGAGATCGCAGGGGAGTATTTGTTTCTTAAATAGAATATTAAAGGAAAAAATCGATTTATGTTGAAGGGTTTTATTATGTTTTAATGTCGTGGAGGTGCGGTCATTGGGTCGGGAAAATATGGTGGTAAGCCTTGATATTGGAAGCTCGAAGGTCACGGCCATTGCCGGGGATGTTGGAGAGGATGGGAAAGTACAAGTTGTCGGTTTAGGCTCTGTCAGATCATCCGGAATCCGCAAGGGCAATGTGATCGATATTGAAAACACAGTACGTGCTATTGAGGTAGCTATCGAGAAAGCGGAGCAAATGAGCGGGCGAGATATTGAAGGGGGTTATGTGGGGATCACCGGGCTTACGATCTCATCCCTTAATAACCGCGGTGTTGTCGCTGTTTCTAGTTCCGATCAGGAAATAATGCAAGAAGATGTAGAAAGGGTATTGCAGGCAGCAAGAGTTATCGCTCTTCCTCATGATCGAAGGATTGTCCATGTAATACCACGACAGTTTATTGTTGATGGAAATGAGAGTATACTTGATCCAGTCGGTATGATCGGTTCAAGATTAGAAGTGGAAACCCACATTGTGACGATTGCCAATGCAGCCTTGCAGAATATTATGAAATGTTGTGAACGTGCTGGTTTTCATGTTGAGGAGCTGGTATTAAACGGCTATGCCTCTGGAGAAGCTGCGATTTATCCGGCTGAAAAGGAACTGGGGGTAGTAGTGGTTGATATCGGAGGCGGCACAACCGATATTGCCCTTTTTGACCAGGGTACACTATGGTATACAGCGGTTTTGCCAATAGGTGGGGATCACATTACCAGTGATCTAGCTGTCGGTTTGAGGACACCACTTAATCAGGCGGAAATAATCAAGAAGGAGCATGGGTGCACACTTCCTGCCTTAACATCGGACAGTGAGTTTGTGGATGTCCCCACTGTGGGAGGTGGGAATGAAATCCGTGC
>DIQC01000085.1 GCA_002426495.1 Thermacetogenium sp. UBA5472 | reverse complement strand
ATTATATAACAACTTTATCAGGTTTCGTATCAGGATATAGACTGGATGTATCACCCCTTATGTTCAAGAAGGAAACTATACCCCTACCCGCGAAGAACTATTGGAGCGGATTAAGCTCCATGAAAAAAAGGGACTTCCTATGCACCAGGTTTACCTTGACGCTTTAAATAATTGAGTGGCTAAGGTTGCTGAATATTCTGGAGGTGATTGAAATGATGAACACGAAGGGGAGAGCTTAATGCAAATAGTTCCAGAAGCAAAATTTTTTTCCTATCTAAAGTCATCGGATGTCATTGATTTTTTTAACCCCAACGTCCAAATAGTTGCTGAAGATTTACGCCGGGGAAGCAACGATGAGATTAACCTGGCCCGTTCATGTTACGAATGGGTGAGAGATAATATTTATCATTCCTTTGATATCGACGGAACAACTGTTACCTGCACGGCTTCCGAAGTTCTGCAGCATAAGGAAGGAATATGCTACGCCAAATCGCATCTTTTAGCAGCCATCCTGCGTTATCTAGGTATTCCCGCTGGCTTCTGCTACCAGAAGCTTGTGCTTGACGACTCGGATATGTCAAGATTGGTGATTCACGGCTTGAATGCCATATATATTAAAAGCCTTAATAGGTGGATAAGAGTGGATGCCCGTGGAAATAATGAAGAGGTTCATGCTGAATTCAGTACTGAAAAAGAATGTATTGCCTTTCCAATTAGAGAAGATTTAGGAGAATTTGATTATCCCATAATTTATCTTCGGCCCAACCCACGAGTTGTACATGCTTTAAAGGTAAGCAAAACTATAGAAGAACTAAGAATCAATCTGCCTGAGAGCTTATGAAATACTATTTGAAATTACCATCTTATCCTTATAGAATAAATAATTTTTAAGTTTAATCAGAGAGTTTAAAACCGCAGGTTTTGCAGTAGTGCCAGGTAGGTTTTATTTCACAGCTACATTGAGGGCAACAAGTTTTGATAATAGCGCCGCAATTGGTACAGTATTTTCCATCCTGGCCCTGCTCTTCTCCACAAGCGGGACAAGTAATAACTATGGGGCGGGCCAGCAGATATACCACCCAGCCGATCACACTGGTAAGAAGAGTGAGTATTCCCCAGGCGGCGGCATTACTATGCCTTCTACGTGCATCCAGATAGACCCACAGTGCCAAAAGCAGCCAGGAGAGGATAAAACAGATGCGATATATCAGCATGAAGCCGGTAATCATACTAACCATGTGAGCCTGCTGAGCAGACATTTCAGGACTCACTGGGAAGGCACCAACGACATAATAAACCATCTTATCCGGACTTTGATACTTTTCGAAGACATTAAGATCCTGGTTTTCTTTTAAAGGATAAAGAGTACTTCTTTTAGGTAAATAATTGCTTTGGTGATTAAAGGGTAAAGGAACCCCTTTTATGCTATTAGATATAAATTGCAGGGGGAGGGAAAGGCCAATGGCCGATCTATCCCCTGCTGCAATAATTAAAGCTTCCTGGTTGATGACAAACAAATTCTTTAACTGCTTATTATGGCTTACCGAGCCATCTAATTGCTGTTGAATCACAGCCGCTCTTTCACCCTGCTGGATGAGTTTGCCTATCTCGTTAACAGACTGGTCAATGGCTGGATTTAGATTTGCGCCCATGATGTTATTAAATTGAATACCGCCCAACATGGAACCGATGACGGATATAAACCCCACTATAATTAATGTTATCAAACCTATCCCAATAGTTTTGCTTGAGAGGACTTTTTTTGTCATTAGCTATTACCTCCTTTGTTTACCGGCAACAAGGTTAAAAGCAGCGGTGCTGTGATAATACCCAGTAAAGGAATCAACAATAAAGCACAGGTTCCGAATTTGTTCTGAGCCAGCGTCAAATCTGGAAGCAGGTTTGGTGGGGGAGAAAATCCCTGCGTCATAGCCAAAATCAAGATTGCCGGCACAAACAATAGTGCGAATAGTAAGTCTATGGCAGAAATGTTACGATGGCTTGCTTCGAGCTCTTTTTTTATTCGAAATACCATGCTGTTTTTTTCCCGGGAAGAAGGAATTACATCCGGGTAAGACATTAGGAATGCGGTTATTTTTTTTTTCGCCCGGAGAGTCTCTCTATTCATTACAATCCACCTCCTGCAAATGCTGATTTAAAGTGGTCAAGGCGTGGTTTAGCCGGGACTTGACCGTACCGGTTGGGCAACTCATCAGATAAGCAATCTCTTTAAAGGTGAACCCGTGGTAAAAACGCAGAACCACTGCCAGGTGCTGTTTAGGGGGCAATAGGTTGAGGGCTGCCTGTACCCGAAGAGCTTCATCCATCATAATCGCCTGGCTTTCCGGGCTGGGTCCGTCACTTCCCGGCAAATCCCTGGGAGCGTGCGGTATTTCCCGGCGCCGGGATGCCTTTTTATTAAAGTCCTTGAAGTTATTGTGGCAAATTTTAAACAGCCAGGCCGGAAAGCGTTCCTGATGCCGATAATGATTGATATTTTGAATTGCTTTAATAAAAGTTTCCTGAATGATGTCTTCCGCATCACTTCGGCTGCATCCCAGACGGAGGAGAAAATTCAAAAGCGCAGGGTAGTACTTATCAACCATAATTTCTACAGCCAGGTGCTCTTCGCTTTTTAATGCCTGCCAGTATTGCCCTCTCTCATCTGGCAAAGTCGACATCCCCCTTTGAACCTACCCAGTATTTACAGCTCTAATAAATAAACGAGAGCCAAGGCGATAAGGTTCATTTTTCATATGGACATCATCTCTTTTAAAAGTTTCACCCGCTGTTTTATGTTGTCTATATGCTCCTGGTTAGTGGTGGAAGGGTCTTGAGTAGCATAATAAATCTGACAAGGGAGTTTTTTGCAGTGGCCGCAGTGTTCAAGGCCTTTTTCATTAATGCAGCAGTCATACATGGGGCAAACATCTGAACCGGCAAATTTCGCCCAGTAGACTTTGCCCGCAATAGCCCTGCACCCCGCACAAGATTTCCCGAAATCCTTACATCCGCTACAGTTTACTCCACAGGGACTCAGCATTTTTAAGCACCTCCACAAAAATATAAAAACCGTTTTTCATGTTATTGTAGCTTAAAGGATAAACATTGCCCAAAGGCGGCAGTCAATAT
>DIQC01000048.1:296-3291 GCA_002426495.1 Thermacetogenium sp. UBA5472 | reverse complement strand
ACCTTGCCAGCCAACACCATCTCTACAACTTCCATTGTCTCCTCATCGGTAACCCTCTGGCCATGGACAAAACGCGTTTCTTTGCCCAGACGCTCCAGCATGGTATTGATGGCTTTTCCTCCACCATGGACAATTACCGGATGAATGCCGACCAGCTTTAACAAAATACAATCATTCATCACGCCCTGTTCTAATTCCTCATTGACCATAGCCCAACCGCCATATTTGATGACCACAGTCTCTCCGGAAAACTTTCTTATATAAGGCAGAGCCTCAACAAGGATTGAAGCCTTCTCTAGGGCTGTTAATTCCACACTTCTCACCTCCCCTAGGTCCGATAATCGGCATTGATGCGTACATATTCATAACTGAGGTCACAACCCCATGCTTTACCCACAGCTTTGCCCTGGTGCAGGTCAACTGTTATCAGAACATCATGCTCCTGCAGAATGGAACCAGCCTGCTCCTCATCAAAGGGAATGCCTTGCCCATGGGCTGCCACTTGAATACCCCCCAGGTAAACATCTGCCGTATTTGGATCAAAGGAAACCCCGCTGGCACCGGCAGCTGAAAGTATACGCCCCCAATTGGGGTCTTCACCGGAGACAGCAGTTTTGACCAGGTTGGAGCCTGCCACAAAGCGTGCTATCCTGCGGGCATCATCCTCACTGACCGCTCCCTTGATCTGTACTTCCAGGAACTTGGTAGCGCCTTCCCCATCCCGGGCAATCATTTTAGCCAATGCAGTACAAACCATCGCTAGAGCTTCCCGAAAAAGGGCAAACTCTACATCTTGTTCTGATAGGGAGGGATTGCCCCCCTGGCCATTGGCCAGGACCACTGCCATATCATTGGTGCTGGTATCCCCATCAACTGTGATCACATTAAAGGAGCGATCCACTGCCCAGTGCAGGGCATGATCCAGTGCCTGCTGCTCAATGTTTACATCGGTCGTTATAAAGGCAAGCATGGTGGCCATATTAGGATGAATCATCCCCGAACCCTTGGCCATACCCCCGATGACAACCTCTTTTCCGCTCAAAGTAAACTTGACAGCAAACTCCTTTGTAATGGTATCTGTTGTCAGAATCGCCTCAGCTGCATCACTTCCTCCATCAGGAGAGAGATTTGATGCTGCTTCTTTGATCCCTGCCGCAATTCTATCCATGGGCAGGTACTCACCGATCACCCCAGTAGAAGCCACAGCCACATGCTGCATTTGGATGCCCAGGGCATCACCGGTCAGTTCTGCCATATCTTTAGCGTCTTTAAGCCCCTGTTCTCCCGTACAGGCATTGGCAATGCCACTGTTGACAACAATTGCCTGTATTTGACCCGCGGCTAAATGCTTCTGCGTCACAAGCACCGGAGCGGCTTTCACCTGATTCTGGGTGTAAACTGCAGCTGCGGCGGCCGGAGTTTCTGAGTAGAGAACTGCCATATCTCGGCGCCCATACTTACGCACCTTAGCTGCAACCCCTGCTGCTGAAAATCCTTGAGAAGTGGTCACACCACCTGCTATTGCTTCGTATTTTAACTGTTGAGACAAATTGATCCCTGGTTCCCCCGGCGTATTTGGCCCGCTCTAGGAAAGCAACATTCCAGAATCCTGGCATCATTTGGAGTAAATGATGCCTTACTGTAAACGATACCTCTCTTAGAAAAAAAGCGGTCGCAAGCTGCCAGGAACACAGGCACCTCCTTCCACCTTGCTTTATTATAGGAAATAATACCGACACCTATCTTGTTTTATCATTCACTCAGTTTCATTTCATATTTGTATAGCAGTCAATAAATGGTAATTATAATTGGATATATTATGTCAACTAAGTGTTAATCTCATCTAGACGCACCGGCGTTTCCAATCACTGCAGCCGGCAGCCATTATGGATGCATACCCGGCTGTTGTAACCCGCTGTTTTCTGCAAGGCCAAACAATAGATTCATATTTTGTACCGCCTGGCCTGCCGCTCCCTTGACCAGGTTGTCGATGACAGACACGATTATCGCTTTCTTCCCATTGACAGCAACACCGAGAAAGCACCTGTTGGTTCCTCTCACCCACTTGGTTTCCGGCATCTCCCCAAGAGGGGCGATCTCTACGAATTCTTCCTCAGCATAGAAATTATCGTATATCTGGTGCAAGCCGGCACTGTCCTGCGAACTATTAAGATTTGCATAAACCGTGCTCAATATCCCCCTGGTCATCGGGATCAGGTGTGGTGTAAACACAAGATCAACGGTGTTGCCAGCCAGCACACCTGCATAATAGGCGATCTCTGGTGTATGGCGATGTGTCCCCACCCCATAGGCCTTTGTGTTCTCACTGCATTCAGAAAAAAGGCTGCCCAAAGCCAGGGCCCGCCCGGCACCAGATACCCCAGACTTGGAATCGACGATCAGCGATGACAGGTCCACAAGACTATTGCGTAGCAGAGGTGCAAGGGCTAGCAGAGCACTGGTAGGGTAGCAGCCAGGATTGGCCACCAGTTTGGCTTCCCTTATTTCTTCTCGGAACAACTCTGGCAGACCATAAACAGCCTCTGCCAACAGCTCCGGAGCTCCATGCTGCCCTTTATACCATTTTTCATAGAGCTCGAGTTCTGGAAGACGGAAATCGGCAGCGATATCGATCACCTTTTTCCCCCGCTCCAACACAGTGCGGGCTGCAGGTGCCGAAACCCCATGGGGCAGTGCCAAAAAAACTACATCCGAACGATCCGTCAGTTCTGGCACCCTGTCCATATCCAGTATCTCCAAATCTGCATAGCCCCGCAGATGAGGATAAACCTGATCTAAAGTCATCCCGGCGTAATCCCGGGAAGCTGTTATTATCTCTGTCACCTCCGGATGTTTGCAGAGAAGCCTGACCAGTTCCTCCCCCACATATCCAGTGGCACCTATTATACCTACATTTAAACCCATATCCTTCTCTCCTAGTATGAATTTTTATTCTCCCTGGCAGTTAACTGACCAACCTGGCGTAAGTCTCCCG
>DIQC01000048.1:0-153 GCA_002426495.1 Thermacetogenium sp. UBA5472 | reverse complement strand
GTAAGTCTCCCGCTTTTTTATAAACAGGAGTCCAACGCCAGCTAAGGGCTTGCTTCCATTATACATGTTATTATGCATAAAAAAGAAAATGTCGAGCTGGCCTTATCAAAGAAATGCAGCATTACCACAAATAATATTTTACCTGCCCGGCTT
>DIQC01000061.1:4084-12623 GCA_002426495.1 Thermacetogenium sp. UBA5472 | reverse complement strand
ACAGTGCTTTTCAACTGGTTGATGGCCATTGGTAAATCCTTTAGCTCAATAGATAGTGCCAGCCGGCCTGACCTTATATTATCGATAAGATCCTCTAATAACTCAGGCAGATGCATGAGAGTTGAGAAAAGCCGGAATGAGTTCTGCTGGGTCTTATGTATGATTTTGCGCGGATCATAGCGGTGCAGATATACCTTAACGGCAAATGGTTTGCCGATTTCCACAAGACTTAATTCCGGTGCTAAATCCCGTATAGTACCCTCCAGGGTAACTCCAGCCTTAGCAGCCATGACAAAATCAGTAGGCACCCGTATATTGTAGCGTGAGGCCACCTCCATTAATTCTTGAATAGATGTGCTGACTTCGATATCTTGCAAAGACATTCCATAGTATTTTCGTTCCAATCTACTGACATCACGTCTTAAATGGCTCATATTTGGTTGACCACGAACGATACCAATCTGCAGCAGCCCTTTCACCACCGCATCTATATCATGTCTCAACAGAGCCAGCACCATGTCTGCTGCCTTTTCACGTATTCCTTCATCAAGATAACCAACCTGACCAAAATCCATAAAAACTATTTTATTTCTATTTCCAGGTAACACAGCAAGATTCCCGGGATGAGGGTCGCTGTGAAAGAAACCATCTGTATAGATCTGCTTGATCATGGCTTCTACCAGGTTCTCGGCAATTTGCTTGGGATTATAACCTGCCGCAATCATCTTTTCACGCCCGCCGATCTTTGTCCCTTTCACATACTCCATGACCAGAACACGCTGTTTTGTATACTCCCAAAAAACTATCGGTATATAGACACTGCTGTCCTCTTGTAAATTATTTTTAAAGATCTCCGCATTTCTGCCCTCTAAACTGAAGTCAAGTTCTTCTAGTAAGGAGATGCGAAATTCGACCAACATATCCGTTATATTATAGTTCGCTACGAGTTGCGTTCTTTGTTCAATGAATTTTGCTATATCCTCAAGTATCTCCAGATCGGTTTTAATGAGGCGCTCAATCCCCGGCCTTTGTATCTTAACAACAACATCTTCCCCGGTGACCAATTTGGCACGATGTACCTGTCCAATAGATGCGGATGCTAAAGCATCCGCTTCAAATTCAGCGAAGACATCACTTATCTGACTCCCCATTTCCTCCAAAACAGTGCTTTCTATCTGTTCCATAGGTACTGAAGTTACTTCATCCTGCAGTTTCGCAAATTCTATAACATAATCCTTTGGCAGTAGATCACGCCGGGTGCTGAGCAGCTGTCCAAGCTTGATAAAAGTTGGACCCAGTTCTTTCATAACCTGAGTGATCCTCCCCGGAAGATTCGTCAACTCATCTTCCTGAGGAGGCTTTCCCCCTTTGAATCTCTGGTAAAGAGATCGACCTGGAAGCTCCAGTCTATCAATAAGAAAACCGAAACCGTTTTTTGCAAGAATATTTAAGATCTCTTGATAACGGCGTACATGTCTGAAGTGATAAACAAAGCCTTTGGTTCTTCCAGCCACCTGGTACAACTCCTAATACAATTCTTTTATCTGCGGTGTCATAGGATAATAGCATAGTCCCACAGTACCCGGGCCAATATGTGCCCCAATTACAGGGCCAACCGGACAAAGCTCAGGTTCGAACTCTGGATAGAGTGATTGCACACGTTTTATTAAATCTTTTCCTAAATCATTTGCTCCCACCTCAACAGCCCCAACCCTGAGTTCTGGATTCTGCAGATATGCCTTGGCCATCTCCTCAAGAATTCTACTTACTCCTTTTTCTCGTGTGCGCACTTTTTCGTAAACATCTATCATCCCGTTTTTCTTACGGTTGAAATAAAGGATAGGCTTGACCTGAAGCAACGTGCCTACCAAAGCAGCAGCCCCACCGATCCTTCCCCCCCTGCGCAGGTACTCCAGTGTATCTGGTAAGAAATGAAGGGTTTGGTGATCGGCTATATGTCGAACTATTTTTAGTACTTCGTCTCTGTTTAAACCCTTTTCTATTGCCCGTACTGCAGCATCAAGGATTAAATACTCACATATTGCTGTGCCATTAGAATCTATCACAGTGATGTCAAGGTGCGGCAGCATCCGGGCAGCTGCGCGCGCTGTTTGAACTGTTCCACTGATACCCCCTGTAATATGCACAGAAATAATACTATTGACCCGCTCCCCTAATTTTTGGTATACCTTTAAAAATTCCCCCAAAGACGGCTGTGATGTTGTAGGGAGGTATTCCACTCGACGCAGCCTGTCATAAAATTGATCCAATTTTCCGTAAAGATCAACCTCTGGAATACTCTCTCCCTCAAAATTAACTATCAATGATACGACTTCAATCTGATGTTTATCAATAAAAGCGGGGTCAAGATAAGCGGTGCTGTCAGTAACAAAACCAATCTTCTCCATAGCTTTCCCCCTAAGTAATGTACTTTTTACCTATAAATATACTTATGGCTGTATTTTACCACACTTATTGATTAATACGCATCAGCTTTCCGGTATTCATGGCCCAGTGAGTAATCAAAAATGAGATATCCCGAGCCTTTGCTTAGGATATCTCATTTTTTTATCTGGTGCGGCTGAGAGGATTTGAACCTCCACGAGCGCAATGCCCACTAGAGCCTGAGTCTAGCGCGTCTGCCAATTCCGCCACAGCCGCTTATTTCACGTATAAAAAGATAACATGTTTGCTTCACCCTGTCAAGGTAATTATGGCGGTTGGCGTGAAGATCTGGGTGCCAAGAACCCGTTTCTTCTCTGATCCTTTTTAGTTAGTTCATGAAAAAATAGAGAATATTGGCATAATAATTTGTCTCTTAGTAGCGCATAATTTAGTAGCGAACAAAGACATCAATGAGGAGGACATTATTGACATGAAAAAAATGAAAGAGGCCATCATTCTAGCGCTCATTTTAGCTTGAACTTTGCCGTCGGCGGCATGGTCATCAACGCCGTCATCAGAGCTGGCCTCAAGTGCTAAAACAGCATTTGTTGGGGATAAAAGTGAACAAGCCTTAGTGTCCCTAAATGTTACAGTGACAGCCTACTGTGCCTGCCCGATCTGTTGCGGTAAAAGTGATGGAATTACAAGCAGCGGTGCCCTAGCAAAAGAAAAGCACACCATTGCTGTCGACCCAAATGTAATTCCTATGGGCAGTCAGGTTCATCTTGAAGGATTGGGCACATTTATAGCAGAAGATACAGGAGGTGCCATTAAAGGTAACCGAATTGACGTTTATATGGAAGATCATAACCAGGCATTACAATTCGGTATACTGGAAACAAAAGCCCGTTTGTTTAAAATAATATAAAAATGATATGGCCTCCTGCAAGGGGAGGCCATGAATAATATCTACATCATTTGTTTGCCAGGACAAGCGTACCCTCTTTTTTGTGCAATTAGATCAAGAGCCAGCGTTTTGACATCTTCCAAGACCCAGTCATCATGACTGGCAGCCTTTTTGGCATTATATGTCTTTAAATAACTATGACAATTATCGCAGACGTATACCTCATAACCTGGCATTTCAACCACTTCTAAATAACTGATGCTTTTATGGTCATCATTGCCACACCAAGGACATACTAAATTTCGATAATACCATTCCTGTCCACAGAAGGGGCAGATCAGATAGCGCTTTCCATCCTCCTGGCGAAGATATGAAAAATTAGGCATGACACCACAGACCGGGCAGTGACCGTGCTGCCACTGGTCATCACCAACTTCCTGAGGCAGTAAAGAAACATATGTTTCTAAACTGGGATGCAGTGCCTGCCCAACAACAAAATTCAGCAGCTTCTCCTCTTGCGAGGAGGAGAAGTCAGTAGCGGATACTCTATTATTATTTTGCATAAATCCTGAAAAAAAACCATCTGCTACCCTATCCATAATTTGGCCGATGCTCTCCAACAGATCTTTTAGTTCCGGTCTATTTCGTTTTATACAATCACAGATCTCATCCGCCAACCGCAAACAAAGAACTTCATCTAAAACAGGTTTTTGATATTTAAACAACAATATTCCTTTTTCTCTGTGCTCTTTCCATTCATCCTTTGAAAATGAGGGTTGTGCTTGCTTAACTTGCGGAACATATGCCTTTTTTATCTCTTGTAGTTCTGTATATAACTGCATAGCCTGTGCAACAACATCATTAAGATCAGACAACATACTCCCTCCAATCGTAGTAAAAAAAGAGGGGGCCTATTTAAGACCCCCCTCTTCTCTTTTTACTCAATATTATTCATCATCCCCATAGGTTTCATTATACCATTTTGTATGATGATGTTTTGCCCACCTAGCCTTGACTTTGCCATCCCCGAACATGGCCCAAAAGGACTCTCCTGAACCAGGATGAAGGGAACCGAGATACATATGGAACATAAGCTGCATAGTACCCAGGATCCAGCAGAGATCATGAATAGGATAAGCTAAACTGACCATCCACAGAGGAAAAATCTCTGCAAACCACATGATCACCCCACTCAATCCGATAAAAAGACAGACAAGAGGAAAGAATATGGAGTTGAATTTTTGTCCAGCATTAATTCTCTCCTGTGGTGGCATAAAGACTTTAAACCCAAGTAGGTCAAAGGGGAACATCATCATAAACTTTATATCATCTGGCCCCCAGGTAGTGGCCTCCTTCATCCATCCAATGAAACTCTTGGGTTTATAAATGAGACCGATCAGGGGTACAGCCGCAAAGATCACCGCAAATATCCTGTGAAACAAATTAGCTCCATTGGCACCCCCGAAAACCGGGGTCAACCAAGAAAACCAATCGGTGAACATGATCAGTCCTGTAAACAGGAGAATAAACCAACAAATACAATGTGACCAGTGGACAATACGTGCCCCCGGAGTGCTCTTCAGAACTCTTTTTTCCTCAGCCATCGATACTCTCCCCCTCATGAGCTTCTTCTTTTCCTGCTCCCAGCAGACGTGTGGAGAAAAAGCTAATTACAGAAACAGCACCGGTGAGGGCGATCAACCAGGGGAAATAAGGTTTGATAACATCCTGCCAAGCGTTAATAGGTCCAGGAATTTTTGGTTCTTTCTCAAATCCGTATTTTTCCGGTTCATCAGCCAACACATAGATGATATTGGTGCCTCCTGCCTCTGTCTCACCATAAACATTGGCATTGGGGTATTCACCTTTCAGTTCACTGACACGCTCTTTTGCTCTTCCAAGCACTTCATCACGATCCCCGTACCAGAGGGCTCCGGTGATACAGGCCTTCACACAGGCAGGGAGAACCCCTTCGGCAGTTCGCTCGGTACAAAGAGAGCATTTAGTCTCTTTATCGGTTTCCTTATTATAACGTGGTATCTGAAAGGGACAGGCCGCAGCACAGTACTTGCAGCCAACACATTTATCATTATCCCTGACCACTGCTCCGGTATCTGTTATAGAAATAGCCTTTTGAGGACAGACCTTCATACAAGCCGGATCCAGACAGTGCATGCACTGACGTTTGGCAAAATACCATTCTACCCGACCGTTTTCTTCATATTCATGAAAGGTGACGATGGTATAATTATTTCCTGTCAGATCAGGTATTGTCTGGTAGCTGCCCTTGAATTCGCTATATTCTGCTGGCAGTTGATTCCACTGTTTGCAGGCCACAACACAGCCTCGGCAGCCGATACATTTGCTGGTATCAACAAGAAATCCTTTGTTAGCCAATTACTTCACCCCCTTGTGAATATCACACAAGAATGCCTTATACTCCGGTGTGTTGGAGTTGGCACAACCGATATGAGGTGTCAAGCGATTGGCTGGGTTACCCTTGGCTATACCCTGGAACCCATAGTGCCACAGAATACCGAGTTCATGATATATTTTACCGTTAATCTTAAATGGTTTAAAACGAGCGGTTACACAGGCCACAGCTTCGATATTGCCCCTGGCAGATTCAACTGTGACAACATCACCATTGGCAATACCCTTTTCGGCAGCAAGTTCCTTACTGATCTCCACAAATACATTAGGCATCAACTCTGCAAGCCAGGGAGTGTTACGTGTCATGATGCCGGCCTGCCAGTGCTCAACTACCCTGTATGTAGTACCAATAATAGGATACTTATCAGCTTTCCCCTGCTCGTTCATGGGAGTATCCCAGATCGTCGCTGCCGGGTTAAACTGTACTGAAGAGAGCATATTCTCCACCGGGCTTTCCCAGGGCTCATAGTGCTCAGGAAAGGGCCCGTCAGCTGTAGGTGCAAACAAACCACCCACACCATCATCTTTCATTATGTATGCTTTGCAGCCATCAGGATCTGATGGTGCATTACTGACAATAAAGTCGGGAACATCGATGCCAGCCCAGTTGCCGTCTTCCCACCAAATGATTTTTTTATCATCTGACCATGGTTTTCCGGCAGCATCAGCAGAACACCTGTTGTAAACAATTCTCCTGTTGACAGGCCAGGCAAAACTCCAGCCACTATACATACCGATTCCAGATCTATCCTTGTTATCACGACTTTGGGTTTTATTGCCCTCTTCTGTGTACATACCTGAATAGACCCATGAACCGCAGGATGTGGTACCATCATCCTTAAGATCGCCAAACTTAGCCATCAGCTTGCCTGTTGTCAGGTCATAGCCATTGATCTCCCTCTGTACCTCATCCAGTAATTTCTCTTCATCACCTTCTGTATAGTCCCAAGCCAGGTCCTGGATCGGCTTATCCTTAAAATCTGTGCTGCCTTTATAGAGCTCCCGGATATTTTTGCCTAGCTCGTAGAAGATCTCCAGGTCAGCCATGGCTTCACCGATGGGGTCGACAGCCTTCCAGCGGAACTGAACCCAGCGCCCGCTGTTGGTAATTGTTCCAGCCTTCTCATAGGAGGCAGCAGCAGGCAAGAAAAAGACCTCTGTCTTGATCTTTTTGGGATCAACACCGGCTTCCTCTGTCCAAAAAGAAGCTGTCTCTGTCTCGAAAAGGTCAGCGGCTACCATCCAATCTAAATTCTCCAGGGCTTTAACTTCTTTATTGGCATCTGGCCCACTAACATATGGATTAGCACCAAACACAAAAGCACCTTTAATATCACCCTCATACATGGCCTCGAATATACCGATATGGGTGTAATTGCGGTCAGTTCGCCGCTTAGGCAAATAATCGTAACAGAAGTCGTTCCCCTTAGTAGCTGCATCTCCATAATAAGACTTCAGCATACTGATCAGCCACTTGGGTGTGTTTACCTTGAAACCGGCTGTAGGAGTTTCCTTATTCAAATAGCTTTCCAGGTTTGAATATGCCGGATCATTTGTTGGAGCAGACACATAACCGTTCAAGACATGCATCAGCAAGCCCATATCACAGGCTCCCTGCACATTGGACTCTCCACGCATAGCGTTGACTCCACCGCCAGGCACACCTATATTGCCTAAGAGCAGCTGCAGAACAGCGAAAATCCTTACATTCTCAGTACCGACAGAATGCTGGGTAGTACCCATAGCATACATAATGGTACCAGATTTATCAGGGACACCTGTTGCTGCATAGGCTTCTGTCACCTTAAGAAACTGGTCCTTGGGTGTTCCAGTTGCTTCGCATACAGTATCCACATCATAGCGCTCATAGTGTTTCTTCATCAACTGCAAAACACAACGTGGATTCTGGAGAGTGGGATCCTTAATCGGATTCCCTTCAGCATCCTTTTTATACTTCCAGGTGCTCTGGTCATATTTGCGTTTCTCAGGATCATAACCGCTGTAAAGCCCATCCTTAAAATCAAACCCATCTTCGATCACAAAGGGCGCGTTTGTGAAATTAACTACATAATCACGGAAGAAAAGATCATTATTGAGTATATAGTTGATCATTCCTCCGATAAACGCAATATCTGTTCCCGAACGTAGTGGTGCATAAATATCGGATCTTGCAGATGTTCTAGTAAAACGTGGATCTACGTGAATAATTTTAGCCCCTCGTGTTTCTTTAGCCTTCATCAACCATTTAAATGACATTGGATGATTTTCTGCTGCATTACTGCCCATAATCAAGGCACAATCGGTATTCTGTAAATCATTCCAATGGTTCGTCATTACGCCTCTACCAAATGATGGTCCCAAACCTGCGACCGTAGACCCGTGTCAGAGGCGTGCACAGTGTTCGATGTTAACTAACCCAAGAGCTCGCCCTAGCTTAGAATAAAGGTAACACTCTTCATTATCTAAGGCCGCTCCCCCCAGGGTCGCGATAGCATCTGTTCTGTTAACTGTAATCTCAATCTCTTTGTCGGCACCATTTTCATCTTTACCCATAATTTTTTCTTTTCTGATAAAAGTGTCATCCCTGGTTTTCTTCGTCCGTTTAGCGATCTCCTTAAACACCCAATCCCACTCTTTTTCTTCCCAGTGATCACTATTCGGTGCACGATAAAGAGGTTTGTGCATACGCCGCGGGTTGTCATGAAGTTGGAAGACTGATGCTCCCTTTGCACATGTAGCTCCCTGATTAATGGGATGGTCGGGATCCCCCTCAGTGTTGATCACTTTTCCATCAGTCGTCGTATGAACGACCAG
>DIQC01000061.1:0-3862 GCA_002426495.1 Thermacetogenium sp. UBA5472 | reverse complement strand
CGTTTGCGCCATTGCAGGTGTTAGATCAAAACCGAGAATAGGTAGAGTAACAACCGCAGCACTTGAGATCTTCATGAACTCGCGTCTTGTTACTTTCACCTCATTCCTCACTCCTTCGATATTATATTTTTTAAAACCTAAATAATTTGAAAATATCACCCCCTTCAAGTCGGCATATCTAAAACAATATATGCTGGCATACAAGTAATTTTTCTCTATAATTGATAAAATTCCTGCTTTACCGCTCTCACAATTTTTTAGACCTCTTCAGAATTTAATTCTTTACGCTTGCGATCCCTTCTTTTGGCAACTATCTTAGCTACCAAAATACCTGCCTCATACAGCACTATCATAGGAGCAGCCATGACCAGCTGTGATACTGGATCAGGACCAGGTGTGAGTATTGCGGCCAGAATAAAGGTTATCACGATGGCATACTTCCTATTGCGCAGTAGCCATTGTGGAGTAACCGCACCGATGCTGGTAAGGAAGTAAATCACCAATGGAAACTCAAAAATAAGGCCAAAAGGGATCAATAAACTTAATGTAAAGGAAAGATACTTACTGATAGTGAGCATGGGTTCAAACTCACTGGCCAAATTGATAAGAACATAAACTGCAAGGGGGAAAATAGTGAAATAAGCAAAAACAACTCCAGCCACAAAGAGAATGATGGAAATTGGTATGAGTTTGCATAGATATTTTTTTTCATGGGGATATAATGCCGGCACTAGAAAGCGCCATGCCTGCCAGATAACCACTGGAAAAGCAAGGATTATACCAGAGATAAGAGCAATTTTGAAATATGTAAAAATACCCTCGGTTACAGCGGTAAAAACTGGTGTGATTTCTTGCGCTGTTAGGGGTTTAGTAATAATATCCACAATATGTTCAATAAAAGCAAAGGAAATGATGCTGCAAACAACAATAGCAATAATCGATACGATGATGCATTTTCTCAGGTCTTCTAAATGATCCAGCAAACCCATGGCTTGGCCCGGGCGCTCTTCACTGTTATTTCCCATGGAGTCCTCCTGCAAATATTTTAAAAGTTGCGGATTGCGATGAAATCAGTAAGTGCTACCAGGATTTGTCGCGGCGGTAAATCGGGCAGATAATGGAGCTTATCCTTTGCTTTTTGGAGGTAGCGGTCACACAACTGTTGTGAAGCATTTAATGCACCAGTGTCCTCAATTATAGAGAATGCTTCATCCCAGTCATTTTCTGTTTTGATATCTTTATTGATGATATCTTGCAGGCGTGGCCCCCTCAACCGATCCTGTAATGCATAGATTACAGGAATGGTGATTATTCCCTGTCTTAAGTCGCTACCCACCGGTTTGCCCATAACATCTTCCGAGCCGATGAAATCAAGGATATCATCGGTTATCTGAAAGGCCATGCCCAGACAATAGCCATATTTCTTTAAATGCCAGATCAGGTCAGAGGAACCATTCCCCACCATGGCTCCGATGGCACAGCAGGCAGATATTAAAAACGCAGTTTTACGTTGAATGCGCCGCAGATAATGCCGCAATCCAATACTTGTATCACCAATACTATTGATCTGTTCAATTTCACCCTCACACATCTCCAGGCTTACTCGAGTAAGAATGCGCAAGACCTCCTGGTTACCATAGCGATCAATGATTTGGAGAGCCTGAGCAAAAAGATAATTTCCTGTTTGAAGTGCAATGGAATCCCCCCACTGGACACGTACAGTTGGACGCCCGCGGCGAGTAGCAGCATCGTCTATTACATCATCATGAACTAATGTTCCCATATGAGTGAGCTCAACGGCAACGGCAAGCTGGCTCATACGCTGCAAATCATATTGAAAAAACCTCCCTGATAAAAGCACAAAAGCAGGTCGTAGCCTCTTCCCCCCTGCCTCAACCAGGCTTGTTGATGACTGACCCAGCAAAGTCTTTGAAGACAGGGCATATCTATGGAGTTCTTTTTCCACATAGTTCAGGTCACTGCTTATTTCCTGCAGAATATCCGAATATATCATCAAAACCAACCACCAAACCAGTACATTTTATTAATTATATCACTTACAAGTAAATCAGTTAAAAACCATACTCTTGCCATCTAGAAGTGACTAGATCTTTGATCTCCTCTTTCATGACTATTTCATCCGGCCATTCCCTTTGATGCCCTTCATCCTTACCCTTTTGCGTGGCATCAATTCCCACTTTGGAGCCATAGGCAGGCAGAGGTGATGAGTGATCAAGAACTTCCAGTGGGCCTTCCGCAAAATGAAAATCTCTTTTGGGATCGGTGTTATTGTATACACGCCACCAGACCTCAGACATATCCTGTGCATTGACATGTTCGTCCACAACGATGATCATCTTGGTGAACATCATCTGACCCATTCCCCAGATGGCGGACATAACCTTTTTGGCCTGACCCGGATAGCTCTTCTTAATAGATACTACAGCGCAATTATGAAAGACACCCTCTAAGGGAAGATTCATATCCACGATTTCCGGCATAAACAGCTTGAGGATAGGAAGAAATATCCTCTCGGTTGCCTTGCCTATATAACAGTCCTCCATAGGAGGCTTGCCCACTATGGTAGCAGGGTAAATGGCATCCTTGCGGTGAGTGATGCACTCTATATGAAAGACCGGATAATAATCAGCAAGAGAATAATATCCCGTATGATCGCCAAATGGTCCCTCTATACGCTTTTCGTCCAGGTCCACATACCCTTCTAGAATAATCTCTGAATGAGCAGGCACCTGCAGATCTACTGTCTTGCAATTAACCATCGCCACAGACTGCTGGCGCAAAAACCCGGCAAATAACATCTCATCGATGCCATGGGGTAAAGGTGCCGTTGCGGCGTAAGTAGTCGCCGGGTCACCCCCGAGACTGACTGCTACTTCCATACGCTTACCTATTTTTTGGTGAGCGCGGTAATTCTCTGCCCCATTCTTATGGATATGCCAGTGCATTCCAGTGGTTCTGCCATCAAACACTTGCAGACGATACATTCCCAGATTGCGTCCACCTGTCTGTGGGTCTTTGGTAAACACCAAAGGCAAAGTAATATAACGACCCCCATCACCAGGCCAACACTGCAGTATGGGGAAAATGTCTAAAGTGGCTTCTTCACCGCGAAGAACTACCTCCTGGCAGGGAGCGTTTTTGATATGTTTCGGCATCCAGGAGCCAATTTCATTCAGCAGTGGCAAAAGCCTTAACTTGTCCCACAGACCTCCCGGCGTACTAACCATCTCGATCATTTCGGAAATCCTGGCACCGATATCATCAAGCTCATTTACGCCCAGGGATAATGCCATTCTCTCAAAACTCCCAAAGGCATTGATTAATACCGGATAGGATGACCCCTTTACATTCTCAAATAACAGAGCCGGGCCATCATCTTTACTAATGCGGTCTGTAATCTCTGTAATCTCCAACACCGGGTCAACCTGGGCGCTAATTCGTTTCAGTAATCCTTTCTTCTCTAAAACGGCAGCAAATTCATGCAGATCTCGATAGGCTGTCATCACGATCACCCCACACAATATTTAAATTTGGCAGAACTTACTCATTCACTGCCGGTTGCAAAAACTCCTTGCACAAAAAATATCAGTTCATTTTTTTCTGGGGAGTTCGATAGCTGAAACAGCTTCTCAAGTCCCTTATCTAAATACTCATCTACTGACAGAAGGCTACACTGATTCTTGTATGCCCCGTAAGCAATGCCAAAAGCAGTGCCAAACTCTCTAAGCAATGCCTGATCCTGTGTGTCAGCGCCGGCAAAAAGACCGCCTAAGGAACATGCTTCCCCATAAAACACACCGTACTGCTTGTAGAGCCATTCCTCGCTCTCTTTTTTGTTAGG
>DIQC01000007.1 GCA_002426495.1 Thermacetogenium sp. UBA5472 | reverse complement strand
TAATATTTCGGGATGTCAGGTAATGATCGGCGAAAATCCCTGATATCGCTTACAGATGCTGGGAAAGCAGAAATGGAAAATACAATGAGCAGTTCCATCCAGTGTATGAGTGAAATCCTCAATGATGCAGACCCTGATGAACTGAAGAAGTTTGCAGCCAGCCTCAGATGTATTGTTGAATTCATGGAAAAGATATAGAAGGTGTAATAGATATGGATAATACGAATGCACTTAAAAATGAAAAAATCAGCAAATTAACCACCGGTGTTCTGCTTTAAAACCTTAATTATATCCCTGGCTGTAGGGGGACACCCAGGTGCATTTTTTTCAAAGCCTTTGGTGCAATTTCCCACTCCGATACCTTTTCCCTTGACTCCCTTATATCCTTGCCCTATGGCAACCTTTTCTCTTAATTTATCCAGCATCTCCTGTTCACTTAATCGGCCTAAGGCATGAATCAGGCTGCCATAACAGGCTGAACAAGCATCTTTTTCCTCTACATATTTGGATAATCTCTCAACTTCCCGGGAATGAGGTATCTTTTGTGTATTATGATTCTCATTTAGTTCGCATATTTGCGTCTTTGAGGCCAGACAACTTCCGACACCTATGCTTTCCGCTATTTTTATATATGATATCTCATCAATGTCGTATCCCAGTAAACCTGCAGCATATGAATCTATCAAAACCGGATCGAAACCTACGATAATTCGATCCATTTTTACGGGATTTCCCCCTTCTTCATAGTTCAAATCTCCCATTAATCCATCTACAATTATTAAGTCGCTTTTTATAGCATTATTTAGATATGCAATGGGCTTATGTAATCCCATAGTATGAAACCTTCTCTTTTCTTTGTTGGGGATACAACCCTTCATATTTTTCAAGGCACAAGTTATTTTTGTCTGGCAGTGTCCTTTGAGGACAGGCATGTTGATCAAGTAATCTAATTCCAGTACTTTATCACATATATTTAATTTCATGCCTTCTACAGAATGGGCCGTAAATGTGTCCTTTTGCAAATCGATTAAGGGGATATTTAAGTTCTTGGCAATCTTGGTATATCCGCATACTTCAAAGGCTTTCGGGGTTTTATCTCCTACCCACGAGCCTTCTAAAACTGCGATATTATTAAATCCTTTTGATTTTAAGTATCTGATTACACCTTCTACAAGCTCCGGCGATGTGGTTGCTCCGGATGTGGATGGTTTGGCAACTACTAAATTGGGTTTTATTCCCATTAGAGCGTCTTTGTTTATGAAATTTTCTATTTTTATATTTGATAAAAGATCAAAGATCATCTTTTGGGAATTGTCACCATAACTTACATGGATTTTATTCTTCAGGGTATTTACCTCCAATGTAGATTAACTTTTTAAGTTTCTTTACATAATTATACCATCAGATGAAATGTCGGTTTTAATAGATCTAAAAATGATTTAGAATAGAGACAAGCAAAGATATAGGGTGAGCACTTGTGAAGAAAAGTTTTTATTCTATTGGAAAATCAGTAGAGGTTGAGCTGGTCATCAAACGCTCCAGGTTTATCGCTGCCGCATCTCCGGTTGATGACGAGGATGAGGCCAACTCTTTTATTGAGCAAATTAAAGAAGGGCACGAGCGGGCGACTCATAATGTGTTTGCCTATCTGATCAATGAGCAGGTTATGCGCTCTAGTGATGATGGGGAGCCTGCGGGAACTGCCGGAAGGCCTGTGCTGGAAGTACTTAAAAAACAGAATCTGGAGCGAACTGCTGTTGTGGTCACCCGATATTTCGGTAGGATCAAGCTGGGTGCTGGGGGATTGGTGCGAGCATACAGTGATGCGGCTATAAAAGCGGTAGACAGGGCAGGGATTGTGGAAAAGAGGCTGCACCAAGGGGTTTTTGTGCGGGTTGATTATCAGTTCTTTGGCCCAGTCAAAGGAGAATTGGAGCTGGCCGGAGGGCTGGTCTGGGATATCAAATATGATGAGCAGGTGACAATCTGCTGCCTGCTACCGGTGGATGCGGATATTTCCCCGGTGCTTGAAGGAGTCACGAGTGGACAGGTAGAGTTGAAGGAGGGGAAGTGTCGCTATATTTAAGTACATGGCGATTGTTCTCTTCAGTGTAGATAAATGAGTGCCCGCGGGATTAGGCTAATGTATCATCCTTAATTTGTACAGAATACAAATAGTGTATGTAGCTAACTAGATAAAAGGGAAGTGATTAAGTTTCATAAATTCACTGTAGGGGTAATGGGCGGTGGGGAAGATGTATCCCGGAGAACGATGCGGCTTGCTGAGCAATTGGGTAGGCTGATTGCCGAAGAGGGATGGGTACTGCTCTGCGGGGGGCGTGCTGCCGGGGTGATGGAGGCATCTGCGAAGGGCGCAAAGGATGCCGGCGGCCTGACTGTAGGTGTTTTGGCTGACAGGCACAAGGGCAATGCCTCTAAATATATCGATATCGCCATCTGCACCGGGATGGGTGATGGGCGCAATTATATCAATGTTCTCTCCAGTGACATTGTGGTAGCACTGCCGGGAAGGGCGGGGACCATATCTGAGATCGCTTTGGCATTGAAGAACGGCAAAAAGGTGATTCTCCTGGAGTTTGATCTGGGAGATGTTTTTGATTATTATCGCCAGGATGGGCTTTTAGTCACAGCCAGCACTCCGGAAGAGGTTGTCCGGTTGATTAGGGAATACTATGTATGATGTATTGCTCATAGCGGTTTTTCTAAATATGAATGGTTGCTGTAACTATGATGATCAGCGCAAATGTGCCGTGGGTACCCCCCTGACTTTTTGATTATTCGCATCGATGTCCAGTTCTTGAGGGGTAATTGCAGAGTGTCATCTATTTGGAAAGCCTGCTAAAATAAACATTACAGGATCAGAGTAAACTATCAATCAAAAGTAAATATGTCTGAGAGGGCGAATATGCATGATAAACAATACTAGCTTTTTGAAAAACGACAGATTTGCCGCTTTGGCAGGCATCGAACTTGTTAAGGTAGAGCCTGGGTATGCATTGGCAAAAATGAATATTGAGGAAAAACACTTAAACGGGGTAAATATTGTCCAGGGAGGGGCAACATTTACGTTAGCAGATTGTGCCTTCGCAGCCGCCTCAAATGCCTACGGACAAGTTGCTCTGGGGATCAATGCCAGTATTAACTATTTCCAAGCACCCCAAGGAAAGGTTCTCTTTGCCGAAGCTACAGAATTACATGCCAGCCGCAGGCTTGCCAACTATAATGTCGATATCTATGATGAAAACAAGGAACTAATTGCCCAGTTTACAGGAACGGTATATAAAAAGAAAGATAAAGTTGAATAAACACCCCCTTGCCACACTGAAACCGGGATCCCTTTGCCTTGTTTAGTTTCTTGGAAATGGTAGAATATATGGAGAGGCATTTTTGCTTTGCTATAAAGGGTGCCTCAGCGACCATGGCACGCCCGGTATTGCAGCTGGGCACTTTCCATATAGGAGGAGGATGCTTAAATGTTTGAACCGAGGTGGGTAATTCCTGGTGATCTGGCCAGGTCGGCTCGTCCTGGCAGACCCCTTGGCCCTTATACAAATGTGCCCCGTGATCATGTAGACAAGTGGCTTGACGTGTTGCGGGAGATGGGGGTCAATTCTATTATCTGCCTGCTGGATGATAAGCATCTCTGTTTATATAGTGATCTTCCGGAGGAGCTTGTGGAATATTATCGCAGTGCGGGATTCACTGTGGCGCATATTATGATACGTGATCCTGTCTTGGGAGGGACAGTGACAGATGCTGCCCTGGAAAAGACCTGGCATGCCTTTCAAGAACTGCCCACACCAGTACTGGTGCACTGCAGCGCCGGTAGAGATCGCACTGGCAAGGCAGTCGAATATTTGTTGGAGAAACTTGAATAATGGAAGGGGTTGTAGAGATGAAAGTGTTGTTGGTAAACGGAAGTCCACATAAAGAAGGATGTACTTATACTGCGCTGAGTGAAGTTGCGCAAGCATTAAACAAAAATGGTGTGGAAACAGAAATATTTCTGCTGGGCTCGGATCCGATTGCTGGCTGTAAAGGTTGTGCTTCCTGCAGAAAAACGGGGAAGTGTGTCACAGATGATGTAGTAAATGAGTTTATCGGCAAGGTGGATGAGGCTGATGGGTTTGTATTCGGCTCACCGGTTCACTTTGCAGCGGCCTCAGGGAGTCTCACTTCATTTTTGGACAGAGTTTTTTTTATTGACAAGAGCAAGTTTGCAGGCAAGTTGGGCGCCTCAGTTATTAGCTGCAGGCGGGGTGGAGCGATAGCGGCATTTGACCAAATTAACAAGTATTTTACAATCAGCTGTATGCCGATAGTTTCTTCACAGTATTGGAATCAGGTGCATGGCAATACTCCGGAAGAGGTAAAACAGGATCTGGAAGGCCTGCAGACAATGCGGACATTAGGAAATTATATGGCATGGCTGTTGAAATGCATAGAGGCTGGTAAAAATGCAGGGGTACCTGCACCGGAACAAGAGCAACCTATTGCCACGAATTTTATCAGGTAGAAGCAGGGGAAGGCCACTACAGAAAAAAACGCAGAAGAAGACGTAGAAAAAGAAGGTTACTCGGTGCTGAAGGACCAATTACAGACGGCAGAACATGGCGGTGCTGTAAAGTAGATATTGCTGCTCACAAAGTCCAGGACTATCGCTGGTAATATAGAAGCGCAAATAAGTATCGGGTGGGGTTATCCCACCCGATGTTGTTTTTCCAATCGGAAATGTCCGTCACCATATGGGGCAACGGCACTTTATGGCCATTCCATACCCTTTTCGTCGATCTCTTTGTAGTTAAAGCGAGAG
Organism: Thermacetogenium sp. UBA5472; assembly: GCA_002426495.1. GTDB lineage: Bacteria > Bacillota > DSM-12270 > Thermacetogeniales > Thermacetogeniaceae > Syntrophaceticus. The sequence goes on along the minus strand of DIQC01000007.1, from coordinate 20,916 downwards.
AACAGGGGAGCTAATGAGACCATTTCTGTAAAGATCTCCTCGGGATTCGGGTAGCCCATCTGGTAACCCATCCTGGCACTCAGGTCGATAATGGTCTGCCAGTTGGTTTTGCCCGGAATCGGGTCGATGGCCTTGCGCACTCTCTGAACCCGGCGCTTGTTGTTTGTAAAGGTGCCATCGGTCTCTGCAAAACTGGCAGCCGGTAAGACCACATCTGCGTATTCTGCTGTTTCTGTCAGGAATAGGTCATGAACGACTAGGAATTCCAGATTTTCCAGTGCCAACTTGACCAGTTCACTGTTAGAATCGGAGGGCACGGGGTTTTCGCCCATGATGTACATCGCCTTCACATCTCCCTGATTGGCGTGCTCGAACATCTCGGCTAGGGTTAAACCGACTTCTTCCGGTAGGGAGGCACCCCAGGCTTCCTCATATTTGGCTATTACGTCCGGCCGGTCAACCCTCTGGTAACCTGCCAGTGATCCGCCCTTGGCACCCATATCGCTGGCACCCTGCAAATTATTCTGACAGCGCAGTGTTGCTAAGCCTTCACACTCACAGACGGCATCACTACAAAAGGTTTCTTCACTGTACATAGCACCATGGCAGGGACTGGGGTAGTGGTCGATGTTATTTGTGCCGATCACTGCCCTAGCGAACTTCTGAAAGAGATAGATTTCCTCATTGGTAAATCTGGCGGAACTTAAAGCTGCGAAAGAATTTGGCCCGTTTTGTTTCGTTATCTCTGTGAGGCGTCCGGCGACTAGATCTAATGCTTCATCCCAGGTTGCGGGAACAAGCTTGCCATCTTTTCGAATAAGAGGAGTTGTCAGTCGCTTGTCACTGTGGATAAAGTCACGTGTACCGAATCGGCCTCTGATGCATAGCGCGCGTCCATTCACTTTATTATCTGGATTGGAGGTCACCCCCACGACCTTGCCATCCTTGACGCGCAGGTCAAAGGTACACCCTGTTGCACAGAAAGTACAGGTGGTTTTGACCTTTCCTAAATCCCAACGGCGACCCACATTCTGCATCTGTTTTTCAGACAGAGCACCGACGGGACAAAAAGCTATGCAATTTCCGCAGTAGATGCAATCTGATTCACCTAAGGTTGTGTCACCAAAAGGCGCCACCCTGGTGTTAAAGCCACGGTAGGAAAAATCGATGATGTCCTTTCCGGTGATCTCTGCACAAGCCCGGATACACCGGCCGCAGAGGATGCATTTGTTCATGTCACGGATAATAAAAGGGTTGTCTGTTTCCAGTTCGTAATCATGATGTTCACCTTCGAAGGGGCTCTTGAGAACGCCATATTCATAGCAGTATTTGGCCAGTGTGCATTCCCCTAACTTTTCACAGGTGAGGCAGTCTACCGGGTGATTGGCAAGCAGCAGTTCCAAAACGGTTTTACGCGCTTCCATGACCGCCGGTGTGTTGGTGCGTACCACTATATCATTGGTTACTTCTGTGACACAGGAAGCGGGAAGATTCTTCCTTCCTTCGATTTCCACTATACAAAGGCGGCAGGCACCTACATTACTCAGGTCCGGATCGTGACAGAGCCTGGGGATATGGATTCCTATCTGTTCTGCTGCCTCCAGAACCATGGTCCCTTTGGGAACCTGAACCTCATTCCCGTCAATGGTTAGCTTGACGAGTTCCACTTTTATTCCCTCCTTATTGAATATTTGTTTGCCGAAGAAGAAATTCAATCGATGAACTCCTCTAAAGCAGTTGGATAAAACCGGGATGCAGAAAGAAACACCCCGGCAAACAACTCTCTGCCGTAATCTCCTTTCCGCATTGGGAGGCATGCCTGTTTCCGGGCACACCTGTCGGTTCAATGTCCATAGCAACTGCCTCAGGACACTGAACTCGGAGAATTGGTTTTAATAGAGTTAATTCGCCAACTATGGTAAAATTCCTGCCTTGTGCACTAATTCTTGAAGTGAGATACGGGGACAGTTCTCGCGTCTCACTGTAGGCAGGAATTTTGCTGGATATACTTTTTCAACTTTGCTGTATCATTACTCCTATTAGAACAATAAAAACCTGCTTCCATTATCCATGAATATATTACAGGTAAAAAAGCTTTGACCACTGGGAGCCCAATCTATGGTCAAAATGGGGGTTGGCACAGTTATTGCAATTATTATTGGATATTGGCAAGTTTATTAACAGCTCTTAACTCAACAGCCCCTTTGCGGATAATTATTTATCATTTTGTTGACAAAGAGAGTTTAAAACAATATAATGAATTGTAATTATTACATCATTGTAATGATTGTTAATAACGAAAATATTTTTAGAGACGATAATATTAAATCAGAGGAGGATGAAAAAATGAAATATCGTTGCCCTGTTTGCGGTTATATTCATGAGGGAGAATTACCGGAAGACTTTAAATGTCCCAGATGTAAACAACCAGCATCGAAGTTTGTTTTAGTAGATGAGGAGTCAGAATCAGTCAATAAGTATGCCGGAACAAAGACAGAGAAAAATCTTATGGAAGCTTTTTCAGGTGAAAGTCAGGCCCGAAACAAGTATACATATTTTGCCGATGTTGCTCAAAGAGAAGGCTATGATCATTTGTCAGAGATCTTTTTAAAAACAGCTAAAAATGAGCAGGAACATGCTCGTATGTGGTTTGAAGAGCTTGATAATCTAGGAAATACAGCAGAGAACCTCTTGCAAGCCGCCGAGGGTGAGAACTATGAATGGACTGATATGTATGTCCGCTTTGCCAAGGATGCCGAGGATGAGGGCTTTAAAGCCTTAGCTGCAAGGTTCCGCAGAGTCGCTGACATTGAAAAGGCACATGAAGAGCGTTATCGGGCATTATTGAAGAATGTGGAGATGCAGCAGGTATTTGAAAAAGGTGAAGAAACCATGTGGGAATGCCGTGTCTGCGGTCATCTTGTGATGGGCAAAAAAGCTCCGGAAGTATGTCCCGTATGCAAAAATTCCAAAGCATACTTTGAGATGCGTAAAGAGAATTACTAAGATGGCAACGGTAAGTGGCAGGGAGACGTTTCGTTTGCCACATGAGTAATCACTGGAATAGATCATAAAAATAGTACTTGTGCAAAATGATATTGTGCAAGTACTATTTTATCTACTCCCATCGGAGTTATTCAGGAAGCATATGGATATCCGCTTTGAATCTGGTATAATTAAAGTAATGAAAAATTATAAAAAGGGTGTTGAACATGAATGTATCGGAAGCGATAATGGAGCGAAAAAGTATAAGAGCCTATCTGGACAAGCCTATTCCCGCTGATGTTTTGGAGAAAATCATTACAGCTGGACGCTGGGCGCCCAATGCGGGTGATTTTCAAATTTCTGTTATATTAAACAATGAAGTTCGTCAAAAAATAAATGACGAAACAAAAAAGTTTATGCTGGCCAGTGAAGGCTTCGCCAAAGAACGTGCATCTCTTCCCGGCTATGAACCTCTTTACGGAGCACCGGTGCTGATTCTATTTTCCGGATCGGAGGAACTGCCATTCAACGCAGCCAATACCGCTCTGGCAGTGGAAAATATGCTGCTTGAGGCTACAGGATTGGGATTAGGATCATGCTTTCTTGCCTCTCCATGCTGGGTGTTAAATGGAAGCGACTATGCGGATCTGGCCAAGGAAGCCGGCATACCGGAAGGACATGCGGTGCAGTGTGCCATTATCTTAGGCTATCCTGCGGCAGAAAACAAGTTTAGCGGTGAACGCGCCGCAAAAGGAACGGTAAACTACATTAAGTAGCAACTATTGCCCTCCGGAGCACAGAAGCCATCCCTGTGCTTCATTGACGGAAAAGAGGCGACATGATGAAGATTATGCAGGTGCTATGCCAAACACCGGGGTTGACCGGCAGCGGTGTATACCTGGAAGCCCTGGTTCGTGCCGGTGCTTCAGCCGGCATCAGCCAGTGTGTGGTAGCTGGTGTGCCTTTTGCCGACACAGATGCTGCCACACAAAGGATTCGACAGGCTACCTTTTTCCCGGTGCAGTTTGAAACAGATGCACTGCCCTTTCCCATTGTGGGCATGAGCGATGTGATGCCTTATCCTAGCACAAGATACCGGGATCTGACGAAAGAAATGCTGGAAAGCTGGAAGACGGCCTTTAGGAAAACGCTTGTTCAGGCGGTGGAAGCTTTTCGGCCTGATATAATTATCAGCCATCACCTCTGGCTCTTAACCGCCCTGACTCGGCAAACTCTTCCCCAAATCCCGGTGCTGGGCTTGTGTCACAGCACCTGTCTCAGACAGTATCAATTGGCCCCTGGACTGGCCGACCTGGCCCGGGCAGGTTGCCGCCAGCTGGACGGGGTTTTTGCTCTTCATGAAGAACAGAAAGAGGAGATTCACCACCTGCTGGATTATCCCAAAGAGCGGATCCAGGTCATCGGCGCAGGCTACCGTCCTGATTTTTTCTATCCACCAGACGAGGCAAGAAGTATCAGGCCTTTAAAGCTGGTTTATGCCGGCAAACTCTGCACAGCTAAGGGAGTGCCTTCCCTGATCCGGGTATTTGAAAGACTCTCGGAAAAATATCCTGGTTTGGAACTTCATTTGGCCGGATCGGTGATAGGGGAGGAGAGCCGGGAGATCATGGCTCTGGCGAAGGATCAGTCCGGTATTACTTTTCACGGCCGCCTTACCCAGGAAAGCCTAGGAGAGCTTTTCCGTTCATCACATCTGTTGGTTTTGCCCTCCTTTTATGAGGGACTGCCTCTGGTAGTGATAGAGGCCTTGACTTCAGGGATGCGGGTGGTCACTACAGACCTGCCCGGCTTAAAAAGCTATCTGGATCCAGTTATAGGTAGCATGGATCTGGTCCATTATGTGGAAATGCCCCGTTGCGTTGTAGATCAGCCTTTTGCCGAAGACCTGCCTGCATTTGAAGACCGCCTTTATGATGCCATCAGCGTGCAGTTGGATCTAGCCCGCCAGGGGGACCATCATCCTCATGGACAGGCTTGGGAAAAAGCAATCAGGGCATTGAGCTGGGATGGAGTATGGGATCGTATGATGACATGTGCTATGCCATTTGTGAGCCATTGTAAGAGCTGATAAATATTTCACATATTGCAGGAGTTTAGACAACATATGTAGAATAAAATAGTAAAACTGGTTTATCTCGGAATACTATTTAGGATGCGATCCACATCAGCCTGCTGCAAAGATAATAACAGATGCGTATGATAGATACCACATGAGTTAAAACACGTGTCCCTTAGAAATAGGACACGTGTTTTGTGTTCCGTATCATTTGTTTGGAGTAAATAGTATAATATATATGTATATTTGCTATCTTTGATAACGGCGCTTACAGGTGGATCTATTTTTATTATGATTTTTGGAATATGCGGCAATGGGCTCCCACACTAGGTGAAACCTTGCAACAGATAAGTGATGTAGGCGGAACCTTGCCACAGATAGGAGGTGATCTGTAATATTATTTTATATTGCAGTAGCCGGTATTCTCTTATGCTCACTCGCATTACTTTTGAAGAAACCTCCCAAGGAATAAATACCGACGGAAAACAGAACGAACTATGTGAACAAAAAACGGCCATAGATCCTGATGGAGGCAGGTTCAAGAATGCTATACTTAACTGGTGTCGTGGAACGCATTACCTACACAAATGAAGAAAATGGTTTCAGCGTTATTAAGATAAAAGCGCGGGGCTATCCTGAACTGGTAACCCTGGTCGGCAACCTTGCCGCTGTTAATGTAGGGTCTGTATTGCGTCTTAAAGGCGACTGGAAATACGACCACAAATACGGTAAACAGTTCAATGTCGTCGACTATAGGGAGACGGTGCCTGCTACCATCGCCGGGATTGAAAAATATCTGGGCAGCGGTCTGATCAAAGGGATCGGGCCTGTTTACGCCAGGAGGATAGTAAACCATTTCAAGGAAGATACTCTGAAGGTCATTGAGGAGCAGGCTGATTATCTGGTACAAGTAGAGGGTATTGGACAAAAGCGGGTTGAAATGATCAAAAACGCCTGGCAGGAGCAGAAGGAGATCAAAAATGTGATGCTGTTTCTGCAGAGTCATGGGGTTTCCACCGCTTATGCCGTCAAGATCTATAAAACCTATGGGGATGAAAGCATCAAAATTGTGACAGATAACCCTTATCGTCTGGCTGACGATATTTGGGGAATCGGTTTTAAAACCGCTGATAAAATAGCACAGCAACTTGGCTTTGATCCCAATTCCTATGAGCGTTGCCGTGCAGGCATTATTTATACGCTGAATCAGCTATCCAACGCAGGGCATTGCTATGCTCTCCGAGAACAGCTTGTCTCTGAAGCAGTCAAAATGCTGGATCTGGAAGAGGGGTTGATCGACACCTCAATTCAAAGGATGATTGCGGATAAATCATTGATCCCAGACATCTCAGACCAAGGCGATGCCCTTTATCTTCCGCCATTCTATTTCAGCGAAGAGGGGACTGCTGAGAGAATCAAAAAAATCATTGCTACCAGCCAAACTTTTAAACCCGCAATTGATATAGAAAATATTATCGATGAAATTCAGCAGGATTGCGGTATCGTCTATGATAAAGTCCAATTGGATGCCATTAAGACCGCAGTGAACTCTAAGTTCATGGTTCTGACCGGCGGCCCCGGCACAGGAAAGACCACAACCACCTTAGCCATCATCAGGGTTTTCCAAAAGATGGGGTCTTCATGTTTGCTGGCAGCTCCCACAGGAAGAGCAGCCAAGAGGTTATCTGAAACCACCGGGATGGAGGCAAAAACAATCCATCGTCTGCTGGAGTATAAGCCGACCGAGGGCTATAAACGCAATCTGGAAAATCCTCTGGAATGCGATGTGCTGATTATTGATGAGACATCAATGGTTGACATAATTCTTATGTATAATTTATTGAAAGCTGTATCTGATCAAACTGTCGTTATTCTTATCGGAGATGTGGACCAGTTGCCATCGGTAGGCGCCGGCAATGTCTTAAAAGATATAATTGCTTCAGGCATTGTCAGCGTAGTTCGCTTGACCAGAATCTTCAGACAGGCTCAGGGAAGTGCCATCATCACCAATGCTCACCGGATCAACAAAGGGGAGATGCCCAGACTCAGATGTGGCCGCAACAGCGATTTTTTCTTTATTGAAGAGGAAGAACCGTTGAAAATCGCGGAAACCATCAGAGATCTTTGCGCCAGAAGGCTCCCCAGGTACTATCACGTCAATCCAATCAGCGATATACAGATTTTATGCCCGATGCAGCGGGGAGAGGCAGGAGTGCATAACCTGAACAGTGTGCTGCAGGATGCTCTAAATCGGACCGATATAACCATCAAATATGGGGGAGCGGTATACCGTTTACATGACAAGGTGATGCAAGTTAAAAACAATTATGATAAAAATGTGTTTAATGGCGATATCGGAACCATCGTAAAAATGGATACTGTGGATAACACCCTGGTCATACGCTTTGACGGAATAGATGTGGATTATGACGCCACCGAATTGGACGAAGTGGTACTCTCCTATGCCACCACTATACATAAAAGCCAGGGGAGTGAATATAAAATTGTGGTGGCTCCCTTCACCATGCAGCATTATCTGATGCTGCAGCGGAATCTGTTATATACCTGTGTAACAAGAGCCAAAAAGATCCTAGTGCTGGTGGGTTCCAAAAAGGCCCTGCGGATTGCAGTCTCTAATAACAAAATTCAGCAGCGAAATACCATGCTGGCCGAGAGATTAGCTCATCCGACACTCAACTGTTCGACATAGTATTTTAACGGCATTGGGAAAGGATATTGAAGGTGTTTGGCGAATGAGATAAATTACTATGATCTGATAAGGGGGATAAACAGATGATTTTGACAACCACAAATCTCATTGAGGGGATGCCAGTCAAGGATTACCTGGGCCTTGTCACAGGTGAGGCCATCATGGGCGCCAATATTGTGCGTGATATATTCGCCAGCGTAACAGATGTTGTAGGCGGCCGCTCAGGAGCATATGAAACAAAGCTGGCCCAGGCACGCCAGATAGCACTGCAGGAGATGACCGCTGATGCCCAAAGGATGGGAGCTAACGCCGTCATCGGTATCGACCTGGACTATGAGGTGATCCGTGACGGCATGCTGATGGTCACCACCAGCGGCACAGCTGTCAGGGTATAAGGCTAGTAACCTAAATTCTCACCAACCAAGACCACAGTAAAGTCGGAAAGCGTTGGCCTTTTTTTCAGCACTGAGTATACGCGACAGATTCGGCTCTCAGTGTTGCAGTCCATACAGAGTCCTGTGTCAGTACAGGGGTTATCCTGTGCCAGCCGCTTATTGTTCATGGGGGCAGCGTAGTTTTTGATCCGCTCAAAGGCAGTATCTATATTGCTGCAGATCTTATTGACACCGGCCACCACGATCACCTTTTTCGGGCCAAAAGACAGGGCTGCCACCCGGTTACCGGCGCCGTCCACGTTGACCAGGCAACCGTCGAGGGTGACGGCGTTGGTGCTGGAGAGAAAGAGGTCACAGACAAGCTCCTTTCTCCTGATATCCTGCTTTTCTTCCGGTGAGAGACCTGCCTGCCCGTGATCCAGTATTTCGGCGCCTTTCTCCTTGGCTTTTTCAGGAATACCAAGCTCCTTAATGGTTACCGACCCGCCGCATCCTATGCTCATCTCGGGTTTGACAGAATCAAGGACAAATTGTGTCGCCTCATCCCTGTTTGAAAAATATACCGCATCAAAACCATTCTTCTTTAATGCTTTAACAACTTTGCCAGCGATAGCGTCATTATGCCATTCCGTTATTGACATATTTATTGCCTCCTCTAAGAATTGTCTAGATTTTACTAAATTAGATTCTTGAAATTAAAAAAAGCAAAAATGGTATTCCAATAATTATAACTGTAGTTAAAATCCTAGTGAGCATGCTTCCTTTCGTTAACTCACCAAAGTTCCAAATCGTTGAACGGTTTATCGAATCAGCCAAATTAATCATTGGATGTTTTTTATATTCATCTATTTGGTGTTTCTCTAGTTTAGCTTTTTCATCTCTTATATCCATCATTTTATCCTCCCATCATTTAGGAGTTAATTCACATTTAATACAATTATGTCTCCTTTTAATTATATAGAAATCGTATTTCCATTTCCACATTATCAGTAAATCAAATCGGCATTCTAGCAAAATGTCTTGCATTTAAATAAAACAAGGCGTATATTTAAATTTGCATAAGCGAATAGGCAAATATAACAAATGAGAGGAGCAGGCAGATGAAAAATATTGTTGATATCTTGAAAGCCTTATCAGATGAAACACGATTGAGAATTATAAACCTATTGTATTTAAAAGAGCTTTGTGTCTGTGACATAGTTGAAACTTTGAATATAACTCAAACTAAAGCCTCAAGACACCTCCAGTATCTGAAAAATGCAGGACTTGTGGAAGATAGAAAATCTGCTCAGTGGGTATATTATTCGATGGCAGAAATCAGTGATATTAAATTTCTTGATAGCCTAATATATGAAAATATAAGGACACAAGAACCATTTAAGTCTGATCTCGACAGCCTGGAGGATTGGCTAAAAGACAGAAAGAGAGTATGTGATTGAAACAACAGTTTCAATAAATGAAAGAATAAGCATCAATCAGTATAAAAATAAGTTCAATAACCAGTATAGGCATTGGGGGAGTGATTATTATGAGCAATGAAAAAACAGAAGGAATAGGATTTTATCAAAAGTATTTATCAATTTGGGTGATTCTTTGTATGGTGGTAGGCGTGCTTATAGGCAAATACCTACCAGGTGTGCCTGCATTTCTAAATCAATTTGAATATGCAAACGTGTCAATTCCGACAGCCATATTAATTTGGGTAATGATATATCCAATGATGATGAAGGTAGACTTCCAAAGCATTAAGAATGTTGGTAAAAACCCAAAAGGGTTATATGTAACATGGGCGGTAAACTGGCTTATTAAGCCTTTTACAATGTATGCATTAGTATCATTTTTTCTCTATGTAGTTTTTAAGAACTTCATTACCCCTGATCTTGCTAAGGGATATCTTGCAGGAGCAGTGCTCCTTGGTGCGGCACCATGTACTGCAATGGTTTTTGTATGGAGTACATTAACGAAAGGTAATCCTGCATATACAGTAGTACAGGTAGCGACAAATGACTTGATTATTCTCGTTGCATTTGTACCAATTGTTAAATTTCTACTGGGAATCAGTGATGTATCGGTTCCTTGGGATACCTTGATTTTATCAGTTATATTATTCGTTGTAATTCCTCTTGTAGCAGGTATTCTTACAAGGATATTTGTTACTAAAAAAAGAGGAATTGAGTATTTTGAAAAACAGTTTTTGCCGAAGTTCGATGGCGCAACGACTGCTGGGTTATTGCTTATGTTGATTTTCTTATTTGCTACCCAAGCTGAAACTTTACTGAACAATCCGCTACACATCATTCTTATTTCAGTACCGCTTATTCTTCAAACATTCCTCGTTTTCTTCATAGCATATTTTGCATGCAAATTGCTGAAGCTGCCACATAATATTTCAGCACCGGCGGGAATGATTGGAGCATCAAATTTCTTTGAATTGGCTGTGGCTGTTGCAATTGCATTGTTTGGCACAACTTCTCCCGCAGCTCTTGCTACTACCGTAGGAGTTCTAACCGAAGTACCGGTTATGCTGATTCTTGTTAAAATAGCAAATAATACAAAACATTGGTTTCCACAGCCAGTGGCTGAAAACAAATAACAACTATAAATAATTTTAAAGGAGATGTTATTTTGAAAAGTATGGAGGGGAGGGACAAGATGAAAGAACGCGACAAGCTTTTATTACTTATAGCACTTTTTCTTGCAGCCTATTTTATTCCTTTCGATCATCCAATCGTAAGCACAGCAATACTTGAAGGATTTCTGATGCTGCAAGAGTATGTACGGGAGCATATTCTCTTCTGCTTAGTACCGGCACTGTTTATTGCCGGTGCAATTTCGCACTTTCTTTCCCAACAGGCAGTAATCAAGTATTTTGGTGGTGAAGCGAAACAGTGGGTGGCCTATCTTGTGGGTTCTGTTTCCGGGGTGGTGCTAGCAGTCTGTTCTTGTACAGTTCTACCTCTTTTCGGCGGGATCTACAAGAGCGGTGCCGGGCTGGGGCCAGCTATCGCATTTCTCTACTCGGGCCCTGCCATCAATATTCTGGCTGGCTGTTTTTCAGGTGAAATGGTATCTTGTGGCAGTTTTGCTCATTATTCTGGGTTTGATGATCTGGCGCTGGTTTGATAAGGAGGAAGTTTCATCTTGGATGGATGCCACCTGGTTTTTCACCAAGCAGGTTATTCCTTTGCTGTTTGTGGGTGTCCTTGTGGCAGGATTCTTGCTGGGGAGGCCAGGTTTGGACAATGGGATCATACCATCCCATTGGATTGCTGCTGTAGTGGGGGGTAACTCCCTACTGGCCAATTTTGCAGCATCTCTAATAGGTGCACTGATGTATTTCGCAACCCTGACAGAAGTACCGATTATTCAGGGATTGCTTGGAGCCGGTATGGGTAAAGGGCCTGCCCTTGCCCTCTTGCTTGCAGGCCCCACTTTGAGTTTGCCTAGCATGCTGGTGATCATCAAGATCATCGGGGCAAAAAAATGCTTTACTTACATTGGTTTGGTGGCTGTCATGTCTACACTTGCCGGATGGTTCTATGGGGCGTTCTTTTAAATAAACCTGATGGGTTACAGATAGTATGATATTAATAGAATACGTGAACAATTGAAGGAGGAAAACATGATGGAAATTAAGATTCTGGGAACAGGGTGTGCTAAGTGTGAAAAGCTTGAGGAACTGGTGAGAGAAACAGTGGCTGAGCTGGGGGTTGATGCTGATTTTATCAAGATCACTGACCTTAACGAGATCTTGGAATACGATATCATGCTGACTCCCGGGCTAGTTGTGGATGGAGAAATTGTATGTTCAGGCAGGATACCGAAAAAGGACGAGATCCGGAACTGGCTGCAGTAAATATAGATTGCAAGGGGGACAGATCCTGATGTATTTGGCTTTGGTTTGCCCCCTCTTTGCTCCTTGGCTGTGAGAGTGTTGTGAGAAAAAGGAGGCGAAGTAGAGTGGCGGAGAGGACCTGCCGCCTATGTGCCCTCTCTCGGAAAATGGAACCGGAAGGGGTCTACTATTGTTATAAGCATAAGCGCATCAAAGAGCCAGATGAAACAGGGTGGAACTGGGGATGTCTTTACTTTTGTGATCTGGACCTGGAGGATAACCTCAGTCCCTACCAGTATCTGTTGATCAAAGAAACAGAGCTTGCTACAAGAAAATGACACCTACCAACATAAATGTCCCGGGAGGACAAACTTTTGATTAGATTTTAGAAGAAGAGGTGGTGAAATGACCAGCGATATATTTGATCTGCGTACGCGGGTTACTAAGGCTTTGGCCAACACCCTGCGTTTGAAAATAATTGATCAACTCGATGTTGATCAAGAAAGGTGTGTCTGTGAACTGGTAGATGCCCTAGACTGCGACCAGCCGATGGTATCCAAGCACCTGGCTGTTTTGAGGAGTGCAGGGCTCGTCACTTCCCGCCAGGAGGGGGCCAATGTTTATTACAAGCTCCGCACACCCTGTATCAAGAAGTTTCTAGATTGCATCGATCGTGTACTAAAAGAGGATCTGCAAGCAACTAAAGCAGAGATGGCTGTGGTGTTTGGCTGTATAGGTGAGGAGGAATAAATGGTGGAGATCTATCTGAATAATGCCGCTACCTCATGGCCGAAACCTGAAGAGGTTTATATAGCTGTTGACACATTTTTGCGGCAGCATGGTGCCAGCCAGGGTCGGGGGGAGTTTAAACGCAGCCGGGAGGCCACAGACATTATTGAGAACTGCCGCAGAAAGCTAGCTGAGTTTCTCAATGCTGAAGATCCGACTCGTGTCGTTTTCACAAAGAATTGTTCAGAGGCGTTAAATATCGCGATTAAAGGGGTGCTGCGCAGGGGTGACCATGTTATTACCAGCAGCATGGAGCACAACTCTGTCTGGCGCCCTTTAAAAACACTGGAGCAAAAGGGATGGATCACTCTTTCGGAGATAAGGTGCAGTGAACGCGGAGAAATAGATTTGGATGCTGTAAAGGATGCTTTCCAACCGAGCACCCGGCTGCTTGTTTGTACACATGCCTCTAATGTGACAGGCACAATCTTTCCCTTGGCTGAATTATCAGAGCTTTCTCATACAAACAGAGCATTATTTCTTGTGGATACTGCACAGACCGCCGGAGTGCTGCCTTTGGATGTAGATGAACTGGGGATTGATCTGCTTGCAGCAAGTGGCCATAAGGGTCTCTTGGGCCCCCAGGGTACAGGTGTACTCTACATTGCTCCAGATCTCATTTTGGAAACACTTATGGAAGGGGGAACAGGGAGCAACTCTCTTTCTCCATTTCAACCCGCGGACCTGCCGGGTCGTTTCGAGGTGGGAACACACAATGGGCCAGGTATTGCCGGACTAGGAGCGGCACTAGATTTTATCCTCAAGACCGGAATCAAAGAGATTCGTGCCAAGGAGCACAAACTAACAGGTCTTCTTATAGAGCAACTGCAGCAGATTCCCAATGTGGTGGTCTACGGTCCCCGGGATCCCGATCAACAGGTAGGTGTGGTTTCCTTTAATATACTGGATGTATACCCCGAAGAGGTGGGCAGTGTTCTTGATGAGGCTTACAACATAATGGTACGTACAGGGCTGCACTGTGCTCCACAAGCGCACCGAACTATTGGTACAATTGAAAGAGGTACTGTGCGGGTCAGCCCGTCTTTTTTCAATACGGAGGATGAAATTACGTATTTTATCCAAGCTATCAGGGAGATCGCCCTTCAGGCGGAAAGCACTAGCTCGGAAATAAGAGAGAATGGAGATTATTTGGACAGTTACCATATCCGAAAGGCTTCCCCCTGCTTTTCCGATGGCAGCCGCGTCCGGGTAGTGGCATCCCTGCCCCGAAATATTACAGAACTGTTCCCTTACCTGAATGCTGTATTGAGAGGGGATTTCAATAACGAGGGGATGTTCTTTACTTTTTCTTACGGGGGACGCCCTATTGTTCTGCAAGCTCAGCGGGTAACTGTGGGCAAAACAGAGGATTTGGCAACCGCTGAAGAAATTTTAGACGCAGTTCTCAGAATAATCAATAAAGTAGCAGCACAACGGAAGAGCATTGTTCCTACGACCAAACCGCAGATTCAGCTCAGTCCCTTTGCTGTTTACCAACATTTACCTCGCACCAACTGCAAGGAATGTGGCGAACTCACCTGTTTAGCCTTTGCTGCAGGGGTGATCCAGGGACAGCATACTTTGGAGCAGTGTTCTCAGCTCAAGGAAGAGGGAAATGCGGTTATTCAAGAAAAGCTAGCAGATTATCTTGCCCATCTTCTACCGACTGGAGATGAGTTTCAGCTGTGAAAAAGGTTTTTATTGTCCTAGAACCTGAGGAAATTGTAAAACTTGAGGGTGTTCTCATGGACCATGATGGGGAGGAGGCATGGGAGTACCTGCAGTTTGTGATCTACCCGAAGATCAAAAAAACCGCTAGATGTTTGGATGGCAATAAGTAGCATGCAAATAAGGAGGTGTTAAATAATGGCTCGTTGCAAAAAATGCGGACTATATGAGGCACAGCAGCAGGAATGCTACTGGTTTCGGAAACGGTTAACCGATGAAGAATTTGCATTAAGTGATAACTGTATATATTTCACAGAAATAGTCTATGAAGATGGTGAACCCCTGACCACTTATCAGCATTTAATATTAAAAAAAGGTGATCATGATAGCAAAAAGATGCAGGGACCGCTATGATATCGTGTACCCAATAGGATGTTTCACAGAAATCAGAGGTGTAAGTTATGCCAAAAAAATATAAAGTGGCTTTTATATGTGTTCATAATTCATGCAGGAGTCAGATAGCTGAGGCACTGGGAAAACATTTTGCTCGGGATGTCTTTGAAAGCTATTCTGCCGGCACGGAAACCAAACCTCAAATTAATCAAGATGCAGTCAGGATAATTAAACAACTATATAATCTTGATATGGAAAAAGAACAATTTTCTAAACTGATTGCAGACATTCCGCAACCTGATATAGTGATTACAATGGGATGCAATGTTGAGTGCCCTTATTTGCCCAGCAAATATAGAGAGGATTGGGGCCTGGATGATCCAACCGGAAAAAGTGATGAGGAATTTATAAAAACAGCGAAGATAATAGAAGAGAAAGTTTTGTCTCTTAAGAAAAGAATAACTGAGAAATCAATTCCGACTAGCTAAGAAGCTGGTTTTAGTTATGAAGTCCACCAGTTGAGGGTCAATTCTCCTAGATTGGCGGATTTTTTTTTAAAACATATAATATTTTAGTTGACAATGGAAACCACATATGTCTATAATAGTTGACAACGGAAACTATTTTGATTAAGGGGGGTAAACGTTGAATAATACCATATCAGATATATATAATCTGATCCAAGAATTATCCTGGTATTTCGGTAATCAAGGTTTTGATGGAGAGTGCTGCGGTGATTTATCTTTGGTTGAATTTATGGCACTAAAAAATGTGCATATAGTGGATGATATTACGATTCAAGAAATAGGAAATGCATTGAATATCACCAAAAGTGGAGCAAGCAAAGTCATCGATCGTTTAGAAAACAAAGGTTACGTTTTTCGAGAACAGTCTTCAACTGATGGTAGAGTATGCTGTGTTACGATCACCGGCAAAGGAAAAGATGCAATTACAAATATTGAGGAACGTTATTCTGATTATGTAGGTGAGATGTTAATAGATTATGAACCTGATGCGCTGGATAACGTTAAAAACGTATTGTCAGCATTGGTTATTTCAGTTCGGAAACAAGGATTTATTAAGCCAATTTAACAAAAAGGAGGTGATTTATTTTGAATACTCTTATCGAAACAATCAAATATTTTGTTGTAATTACCGCAGAGCTTACGGTATTGTTTCTTGGAATCAGTACACTCGTAGCATTAATACTTATGTATTTGCCCCAGGAAAAAACCAAAAACTGGATGGCCAGCAAAGGCATAATAAGCAATTTCGTGGCTGCTATATTTGGGTCCTTAACACCTTTTTGCGCCTGTTCAACGATTCCCATGACTCTTGGTTTTCTTCAAATCGGAGTCCCCTTTGGCGCCACTATGTCATTTGTCATCTCATCCCCCCTGCTTAATCCAATCATCATAGCAATGTTATTGGCATTAATGGGCTTAAAGGTAGCAGTAGTCTATTTTGTTATCGTTTTTAGCGCTGTTATTATTTTTGGAGTTGCGCTGGAAAAATCAGGTATGTCGAAAGAGGTTAAGAATGTGCGTATTAAAGGGGGTGGCCAAGAAGATGATGATGAAGTCCCTCCAGCATTCAAGGATAAATTGATACTGTCATTTAAGAAAGCATGGGGGGATTTTTACGGTATTTTAGGTTATTTGCTTCTTGGTGTCGGCATAGGGGCAGTAATTTATGGATATCTTCCAGGTGACTTAGTATTAAAATATGCCGGACCTGACAATCCATTCGCCATCCCGATTGCAGCTATAATCGGCATTCCGCTTTATATTAGAGCGGAAACAGCGATACCAATCGGTTTATCATTAATGCAAAAGGGCATGAGTGTTGGAGCCGTAATCGCTTTGATAATTGGCGGTGCAGGGATGGCCATTCCTGAAATGACTATGCTTGCAGGCATCTTTAAAAAGAAATTAGTTGCAGCAATTGTATTCGTCATTTTCCTTACAGCGGTAATTGGTGGATATATTTTTAACATGATTTAAGTACAAACAAAAATCATAATTATTAAGATATCTGCACTTAGATATCTGCGCTACATTAAGTAAATTTTACCAGACGAAAGGAGTGGATATAATGACCAAAGAAAATGAGAAGAAGGGGTTTTTTTTGAAATTATTCAACACAAAGAAAGATAAAAAGAGTTCGGGCTGTTGTGACTTTGAAATTGAAGAAATTACTGATGAAGAAAATGTAGCAAATGAAAAGGATAATAAGCCAAAGGATAAAGATTCTTGTTGCTAAGACTGAGAGTTTAATAGTAGCAAAACTGATTACCATCGTTGCAATGCGATATTGTATCGCAACTATGGTAATTCAATTATGAGGGATTGATAATTATAAATGTCTCGAATACAATAAACATATCGACACATATCGATATTATAAATGTTTATTTTATGCTAACACCTAGGTTGGCCATTGATGAGAAGGTTGTTTTTTGGACGAAGATATTAAAACCGAAAGGGGAGTAAGCATTTTGAGTAATAAAGAGGATATTAGGGAATTTATCAGGAATAATTATTCCGAGGTAGCCCAGAAAGGTTCTGCGGGAGGATGCTGCGGCGGAGGGTGCAGTTGTAGTAGCCCACAGGTTAATATTAAGGATGCAGCTATTAAAATCGGTTACTCTGAAAACGATCTTAATGATGTACCTATGGAAGCCAATATGGGTTTAGGATGTGGCAATCCAATTGCTATTGCTGATTTAAAAGAAGGCGAAGTAGTCCTTGACCTGGGTAGCGGGGGAGGGTTTGATTCTTTCCTGGCCAGGAAGCAGGTAGGTGAAATGGGATTCGTCATCGGCGTGGATATGACACCGGAGATGATTAAATTAGCCAGAAAAAATGCTGAAGAAAGCGGCTATAAAAATATTGAATTCCGTTTGGGGGAAATTGAGTACTTGCCGGTGGCTGATGAAGCAGTTGATGTCATCATATCAAATTGTGTTATTAATCTGTCGTTAGATAAGCAGCAGGTCTTTAATGAAGCTTACCGGGTACTTAAACCCAGAGGGCGAATTTCGATATCAGATGTAGTCGCCACGGCAGAAATACCTGAGCATATAAAAAATGATCTAACCAATGTATCTGGCTGTATTGCCGGAGCTGAATATGTAGATAACATCGAAAATATGCTTAAAAACGCTGGCTTTGTAAGCATCCGCATGTTTCCAAAGGATAACAGCAAAGAAATTATCAAAAGCTGGGTTCCAGACAAAAACGTAGAAGAGTTTGTGGCGTCATATATAATTGAGGCAGAGAAAGGCAAGTCAAACTAAGACACGGCTTGACTTGAATGGATTCTTTTCAAATATTATCAAAGAGAAATTTATCATTGTATTATATATAGCAATATGCTAATATGGGCATATTGCTATATATAATACTCAAAAAGAGCAAAAAATATGGATGGTAATAAATAGCATGCTAATATAAGGGGGTTTTTAAATAATGGCTCGTTGCAATATATGTGGACTTTATGATGCCCAGCAGCAGGAATGCTACTGGTTTCGGAAGCGATTAACCGATAAAGATATTGCGTTAAGCGATAACTGTACATATTTTATAAATATAATCTATGAAGATGGCGAACGCATGACCAATTACCAGCACTTTTTATTAAAAAAAGGTGATATTGATAGCAAAGGGGGGAAAGGACCGATCATGGAAAAATTGGAATAGGCATAAATGGAGGGAACGACGTGGAGCGTAAAATATTGCTGTCTGACATGAATCTGCTGACTGTGTGGGACGATAGCACAAGCTGCAATTATTGCGGCTGCAATCAGGAGTGGTTTGCCGAACCCTGGCAAAGGAAGGCTGGATGCGGCCCTTCTGCTGCCACAAATATCCTCTTTTATCAACAGCAAAAATCACAGACAGTGCCGTGTCGCTATCTGAAAAAGGATTTGCTCCATTATATGGAGGAAGTGTGGAAATACATTACCCCGGAACAGAATGGAATTGCCAGCACAGAAGTCTTTCTGCGTAAAGTACGGGGATATGCCTCGGCACACGGCTTAAAATTTCACTACGAAGCTCTGGATGTTCCCGCAGAAAAGGCGCAACGGCCTTCCTTTGATGAAGTTATAGACTTTGTGGCAAGCGGTTTGAATAAAGAAACGCCTGTGGCATTTTTGAATTTATGCAATGGTGCCGAGCTGAATTTAGATAGGTGGCATTGGGTAACAATTGTAGGCTTGCAATATGACTTAGAGAAAGCAGCGGTCAAAGCTATCATCTGCGACGAGGGTATCGCCAAAGAAATCGACCTTGCCTTGTGGCTGTCGACAACTACTCTTGGCGGAGGCTTTGCCTATTTTTTGCCGCAAGAGAAATCCTAAGGATAACAGCAAAGAGATTATCAATAGCTGGGTCACAGACAAACCAGACAAAAACGCAGAAAAGTTTGAGGCTTTATATATAGGTGGGCATAAAGATTCGCACATGAGCGATGGGCGGATCTGGAAACGCAATTCCGCTCCCCCGGACTATTTTAGTCCTAATGTAGGTTTTAGATGTGTTAGGAATTGATAGCTGTAGCTAACTTGAAGCAAACTTAAAGGAGGAGACACCTATTGCATAGCCAAACTGATGTAAAAGTTCAAAGGCAGGTACCGCCAACGGTTTTAAGCACGAAAGTGCGGGCTTACTGGAGCCTTATTAAAAGCAGGCAAACATTCCTGCTGGTTCTGACAGGCTGGGCAGGTTTTGGTACAGCTATATGTCCCATAACCCACTGGCAAACGCCATTGTTGGTGATAGCAAGCCTCCTCCTTGCAATTAGCGGAGCTACTGTTTTGAATATGGCGATAGATTCTGATATAGATGCCAAGATGAAACGTACCAAGCACAGGCCATTGCCTAGTGGAGTGCTAAGCTTGAAAGAAGTAATAATCTTTGGCAGCCTGTTATCAGTATTGGGAGTAGGCTGGGCGTTGCTGTCGGATCCCTTCTATGGTTTGGTAGTATTGGCAGGCTGGCTAATAAATGTGGTTGTTTATTCCCTGGCTTTAAAAAGAAGAACACATTTTTCCATAGTTTTTGGTGGTATAGCTGGGGGAATGCCTATTCTGGCAGGGAGGGTTTTGGGAATAGGAAGAATAGATGCAATTGGTTTGCTTATGGCCGCTGCCGTTTTATTGTGGATACCGATGCATATAATGACTTTTTCTATCAAGTACAGTAAAGATTATGGACAAGCTAGTATTCCCACCTTTCCTTCAGTCTACGGTGTAAACGTTACACAGAAAGTGATTACAATATCGACCATATTTGCCAGCCTGAGTATAATTCTGGCATGTATTTTATTACAAATGAACGGTATCTGTTTCTATCTGTTAATGATTTTAAGTTTTGCCTTAATTGCAGCCGCTCTTGTTTACCTGATGAGACCTTCCCCAAAGCTTAACTTTGGGTTGTTTAAGGCTGCTTCTGTCTATATGTTGTGCGCTATGCTGCTGCTGGGTTTGTTTAATCTGCCTGGGTTTTAAAGGTACGGTGCCAGGCTTACTTCTTATCAAATCCTACGGAGAAATATATGTTAGCAAAAAAATATGTGAATTTATTTTTTATAATAACTGGCTCCTTGGCGGTCATATTAGGAGTTATAGGTATATTTGTGCCTCTTCTCCCTACAACACCTTTTCTGCTGCTGGCCGCAGCTTGTTATATCAGGGGTTCTAATAAGCTTTATCATCGCCTAATAACCCATCCGGTACTTGGCATATACATTCGAAACTATCGAGAAGAAAGATCTATCCCACTCCATGCCAAAATATTGGGCATATCCCTGCTTTGGCTGTCCATAGGATATTCAATCATTTTTTTTCTCGAAAGCCTCTTAGTACAAATCCTGTTATTAATAATAGCCATCTGTGTAACCATCCATTTATTATCTTTAAAAACAGCAAATCAGCAGTAAAAGGTAAGTGATGGAGTGCTATACAAATATCCTGCTCCAAACGATATAAACTATCGCAATATTACCTTCTCTTTTCCTCGTTGTCGATAATCGCACATCCCATCTTCCGCACCCTTCTTTT
>DIQC01000067.1:50743-55541 GCA_002426495.1 Thermacetogenium sp. UBA5472 | reverse complement strand
CTGCTCATAGTATACAAGGGAGGTACTGCCATGAGTATTCCTATAGTCGATAACGCTAAGGTGATGTCCAAAGGGCAAATTACACTGCCTAAGGATATTCGTACAAAACTGGGCCTTTCCACCGGAGACCGGGTCACACTTATCTGTGAAGAAGATCGGGTCATCCTGATGAACTCTGCTGTCTACGCCATGAAAATGCTGCAAAAGGAAATGGATGGCGAAGCAGAAAAAGCCGGACTTAACAACGATGATGATGTGGTGGATTTGGTTAAAGATGTTCGTGGGGAGATTGAGGGTTTATGAGAGTCTTTATTGATACCAACATCTTAATTTCCGCATTCTTTAAGCAGCACCGGATCTCCCTATAAGGCATATATTAAAGCCGTTACCTACCCCCATCATGGAATAGTCTGCGACCAAAACATCGATGAACTGCGTCGGGTATACAACCGGAAATTTCCGCTTAAAATCCAGGCGCTTGAACGGTTTTTAGCGCTATCCCTGGCCGTCCTTGAAGTCGTCCCTGCCCCGGCTGTTGATATATCCGATGAGGCTCTTATTCGCGATGTTTCCGACCGGCCGATCCTGCGGGCTGCCGTTGGGGCCAAAGCCGACATACTGATTACAGGCGACAAGGATTTCCTTGACTCCAAAGTCAAAAACCCAAAAATCATAACAACGGCAGAGTTTTTGCAAATGGAATAGCTAAAAACTTGTAAGGCAGGGATTGGAAAAATTCTCTGCTTCTTTTGTTGCTTAGGGAATCACGTCATCAATGGCCAAGAGCAGCCTCAGATTATTAAGAATGCTCCATATCCCAAAAAACAACCGGAATTTGGCTGTATGTGGGGGGATGGAAAAGATTAAAATGGATTTCACACAGTCTGCTGTCCCCGCTTCTCAATCGGTTGATTTATGATGAAGGAAAACCGCGTGTTTTAGTCTAATATATAGATATCTAATATTAAATTTCGGAACCTTAGATGTGAGATGTCGGTAAATAGCAAGGGTCGAAGCAGGAGGTTTTTCGTGCAGACAATCCATTCTCAAGTAGAAAAGATCTTCAGGGAAACTCTGCCTGGAGTGATTCCCGATTTTGAGGTGCGGGAACAGCAGATTCAGATGGGCATGATGGTTGAGCGCGGTCTATCGCACGACCAGCATGTAATAGCTGAAGCAGGGACAGGTACCGGCAAGAGTTACGCCTATCTGATTCCACTCTCTTTTGTTCTTGCAGATGACGCCAAGGCGGTAGTCAGCACAGCGACCATTGCCTTACAGGAGCAGCTTCTTAAGAAAGACATTCCCTTTCTGGAATCTGTACTGGGCATTGACTTCCATGCAGAATTAGCCAAAGGAAAAGGCAACTATCTCTGTTTGCTGCGCTTTCAGGAGGAAATGCAGAGCAGGGGGCTTTTTCCTGAAAATGATCATATGGATCGCCTCCAAGATTGGATTGGCCAGACTGAGACTGGGGATAGAGCAGAGCTTTCCTTCGAACCAAAGGATTCCTGGGGCAGGGTGTGTGCTGATGATACCTGTCCGGGGCGCAAGTGTCATCTGCAAGATGACTGTTTTTTTGTCAGGGCAAGGAAAAGGCTGCACAGAGCTGGGGTTATTGTCTGCAATCATGCCCTTTTTTTCACAGACCTTAATCTACGGGACTCCAGCAGTGGTGCGGCATCGCTGCTCCCAGATTACCGCTATCTTATTTTTGACGAAGCCCAGCACATAGAGTCTATAGCTCGTCGCACCATGAGCATAGAGGTTTCCAATATGCGTCTGCAGGTACTTCTCAACCAGCTTCGCAAAAGAGAAGGCTGTCACCTGGATGCTATACACAAAGCTTTTGCTATCAATGGCAGCTTTTTTGATGCTGTAGATCACCTGGAAAGCAATAATAAACACACCTTATTTCCTACACCGGAGCTCATTAAATTAGGGCAGAGGCTACAAGAGGCGGTAAAGGACACTGCCAGAATGTTTGCTATAGATCTGGTGGGTGAGCGGGAAAACGCTATTTTTAAGTGTCTTGATCGCTTCAAGCAAGACTTAAGGGAAATCATGGAGGCAGATGATCCGGAAAGGGTTTACTGGGTGGAAAAAAGTGAGCGCAAAAAGCGCAAGCTGATCACTATGCATGCCACTCACCTGAATGTTGCAGAGAATCTTGATCGGCTTCTTTTTTATAATGATGATCTATCCAGTGCTGTTCTCACCTCAGCAACATTAAGTATCGGCGGAGATTTTTCTTTTTTGAGGGAAAAGGTCGGCTGCTCTAGCGCCCTGGAAATCAGTGTGGATTCGCCCTTTTCCTATGAGGATCAGTGCCTTCTCTATCTGCCCCAGGGGTTGCCTGATCCGCGAGAGCCCGGATTTCATAAAGGTGTGGCTCCTTTCATACGGGATATCCTCAACCGAACAGTAGGGCGAGCCTTTGTTCTTTTTACCTCCTACCGTGGGATGAATGAGGTTTGGAATGAGTTCCAGGGCTGTCTCCCCTGGCAGTTATTAAGGCAGGGTGATCTCCCCAAAAACAAATTGATTGATCAATTCAAAACAGACATTCATTCTGTCTTATTTGCTACAACTTCATATTGGGAAGGGGTGGATGTTCCAGGAGAAGCTCTCTCCTGTGTTATTTTGGTGAAACTTCCCTTCTCTGTTCCCGATGACCCCCTGACTAAGGCCAAGATCAGATCCATTGAGCGGTCAGGAGGGAACGCATTTTACAACTACTCCCTTCCGGAGGCCGTTCTGCGCTTGCGTCAGGGTTTCGGCAGGCTGATCAGGTCAAGAAATGACCGGGGGATCGTGGCCATTCTCGATCCCAGAGTAAGGAGGTCCAGTTATGGCAGGTATTTTATTAAAGGCCTTCCTACCTGCAGGGAGATTACCAGTTTGGATGAGATCGAACCTTTTTTGCAAAGTGAGCAGCACATTAAATCATAATTTCAACAAAATAAAAATGAGGTGATTGGGTTGCAGAACGGTTTAGAGTTAGAGATTGTCGTAACAGAGGAAATACTGAA
The DNA here is from genome assembly GCA_002426495.1 of Thermacetogenium sp. UBA5472. Classification (GTDB taxonomy): domain Bacteria; phylum Bacillota; class DSM-12270; order Thermacetogeniales; family Thermacetogeniaceae; genus Syntrophaceticus. Next base: position 52,509 of record DIQC01000067.1, on the reverse strand, counting down.
CAAAAGGACTGGTGGCCGTTCAAATGAGACGTTAGCGAAGTATTTGCCAGAGGTTATATCTCTTGGGGAAAGCCTATTAGAGCCAAAAATAGTTTATGACGTTTTTGCCATCGACAGAGTCGAAGAAAAAAAGCTGTATCTGGAAAATGGTGAGGTTTTTCAGAGCGAACACCTCTGTAAGCTGGTGAGCGGTGCAGATAAACTGATGGTCATGTGCAGTACTATCGGAACTGCCCTGGAAAGTAAGGTGAAAGAACTCGGTAATAATGGAGATATGTTAAAACAATATTTATTAGACATTTATGGAGCGTCTGCGGCGGGGATTCTGATGGATAGTCTGTATAAAACAATTGTGAAGGACTATACGGATACAGGGTATGGGGTGACTGTACAATTGCAGCCTGGTCAGTTGGATTGGAATGTAAGTGCCCAACAGGTTGTATTTCGGCTTCTCTCACCTGAGAAAATCGGTGTTACTTTAAACGATGGCAATATGATGACACCAGTGAAAAGCACGACAGGTGTTTTCGGTATTGGGGATGTGGAGAAAGTTAAAGAGGGGCATCTTGCCTGCAAGGTTTGTCCGAAAAGGGATAGTTGTTCTTTCAGGCGTGAAGCCGAGGCAGTGATGCAGGGCCATTTTTAGCCCTGCATCAAAAATCCAGCACCGGTGTTTGAACCCCGGTGCCTGAACCCCGACCTAGCAGGAGCGAACCTTTTCTAGTCCTGTCTAGTTCTGCAACAAAAACCCCGGGCTCTGGAAAATTGCACGGGGTTATTTTTTCATTTATAGTGCTTCCACATTAGTTGCCTGCTCACCCCGGGGCCCGTCAGTTACCTCAAATTTGACCCGCTGTCCTTCGTTCAGTGTTTTAAAGCCTTCTTCTTGAATTGCTGAAAAGTGGACGAAGAGATCTGTTCCCTCTTCACTTGTAATAAAACCATATCCTTTGCGTTCGTCAAACCATTTAACTGTTCCTTCCAAAAAACATTCCTCCTTAGTAGCTTGAATCTATCAATAGTATGTGCTTGCTGTGGTTTTTAATACTTACCATGTCCTTCCTGTACGGCTCCTGAAATGTTAAAATAAAAAAGACATCAATTACATTAATTAAAGGAGGCACTCGCATGGAGGGAATGTCGCTGCTGGCTGTTGTCTATCCTCCGGAAGATGACATCATCGAAGGTGTTCTAAAGACAGCAGGGATCAAAGTCTTTAAAGCACGAGAATCAATAGCCCCTGTTCAAGGCATAGCTATCGGCCCTCTGGCCGAGATAAAGATCTTTGTTCCCTCGGATCAGTTGGAGGCGGCCAAAGACATCCTCGCTTGGATCCAGCAATAAGGGGCAAATGAAGCTATTCCTTTTTCGGAAAGGCATTATTGGCCATGATCAATGGCCGAGAGCCCGCCACATAATAGGGGATGCGCAGCACCTCGTTGATTTCCTCTTTAGTTGCACCTAATTCCCGTGCACGTTTGGAAAGGACCATTACTCCGCGCTCTGATCCGATATAAGCATCAAGAGCTAGAGAGATAAAAACCTTTGTTTTTTCATCTACCGCTCCGGGCTTGGTGGCTGCTTCGATGACTTTGGTCACCGCATCATAAAATTCCTTGTCCCGTTTTCCGAGTTCCTCTACAAAGGGTGGAAAGTTAGCCAATTGTTTCACCTCCTGGGATTTTTATTATTATTTTGTTCGTGATCGATACTAATAACTCCTGCATTGGTAAGTTCAGTAAGAATGAGTGGACACCGGAACCGTC
>DIQC01000067.1:23184-50603 GCA_002426495.1 Thermacetogenium sp. UBA5472 | reverse complement strand
CCGGAACCGTCCCCATGTCCATCCCCCGGAACCGTCCCCATGTCCATCCCATGTCCATCCTCCCCATGTCCACTCCCTGATCTCTCTGCTTTCTATTCTAGCGGAGGTAGTTTGAGGTTGGCTTCAGGGAGTTGCTGCTGGTGGTCATAGATGATACGGGAGATCTTGGCGATATTTTCGAAACCGGTATCTTCATCGGTGATTCCCTCTGAGAGTACCACCAGGATGTAGGGCCTTTTGGAAAATACGATCCCCGCGTCTGTTGCTACCCCATTGATGCTGCCTTCTTTATGTGGCACCACTAGTTCAGGTGGTAGATCTCCTGGCAAACCCACATGGTAGACGGTGTGAGCCAGGTCATTGATCAGTCTTCCTCCCTGGTCCGGATTCTGTTCAGCAAATCTGTAGACCTCTTCCACGAAGGCACCCATATCTTTTGCTGTGGTAGATGCGCTTCCAAAGGGGCGGGTGGTATCAGGCCCCAGTTTATTGATAAATTCCATTACATTGTCGTATCCTAGGTGGCGTACCAACATATTATGTGCGATGTTGTCACTCAAGGTGATGGAGATGGTGGCCAAATTACGCAGGGAGTAGGTATCCCCATGGCGCGCCACATACTGAAGATCCCCGGCGCCACCCTGGTAATCGGTGTTTTTGTTGTAGCGAACCCGGTCAGTCCACTTTAACTTTCCATCTGCTATCTGTTCGTAAAGATAGAGCACCACCGGCAGCTTTATGGTGCTGGCTGGAGGGATCGCTGTTTGAGCATTGATTCCGAACTCCTCTCTGGATTCCAGATCTTTAAAATAAATGCCATAGGTTCCCGGTAAATTTGCTGTGAATTTTGCGACTTCTTCTTGCAACGGCTGGTAGTCAGGTTTGGCATGCAGCGGTTTTAGTTCCTGGGGTCCCATAACTTGCCCTACCGCAAAGACCAGCATAACAAGCGCGAGCAAAGCCACAACAAGATAAACTCGTTTTCGCTTTGGCATTGCCCACTTCTCACCTCTCTTTATAATTTTGTTTCTATATAATATACCCAAGTCCGGGGGTGTGATTCTGGTAAAAATGAGGATGAATCCCCCTATCTTCGAATCTACCCTGAAATCTGAAATTATAGTTTCAATGATGCTGCGGAAGATTTGGGGAATAATGATCTGAATAATTGTTGAAGGTGTAAGTGGCAGCGGATGTTTTTTTTACTTACGATGGTGTCAAATAGAATGATTATGGTATAGTTGGGATAGGGTGATATTACAATGAAATTAGAAGCGGATCTACATACACACACAATTGCCAGTGGCCATGCTTACAGCACAGTTAAGGAATTGGTGGATGCAGCACAAGAAAAGGGGCTACAGATGATTGGGATTACCGATCATGGCCCCCAGATGTCAGGAGCCCCTGGTCTTGACCATTTCTGGAATACACATGTTTGGCCGCGGCAGGTGAATGGTGTTCAGATACTGCGAGGGGTTGAGGCCAATATATTAGATACCGAAGGGAGTTTGGATGTTCCGGACGAAATTCTGGAACGTCTGGATATTGTTTTGGCGGGGTTCCACGGGGGAACAGGATACATCGGGTCAACGGTGGAGGAGAATACAAAGGCAATGGTAGCGGTACTCCAGAAACCCCTTGTACACATAATTACACACCCTGGCAACCCGCAATATCCTATTGATTACGAAAGGGTTGTCCTTGCTGCCCAGGAATATGGAAAAGCTCTAGAGATCAATAACAGTACATTTATGGGTATACGTCCCCAAAGCTATGAACCATGTTTGAAGATTGCCACACTAGCCAGGGAGTATGGGGTGTCGGTTGCTGTAAACAGTGATGTACATATTTGCTATCAAGTCGGTGATTGTCCGTTAGCACTGGAAATCATCCATAAGGCGGGTAACGAAAGGTCTAGTGTTCTGAATACCTCAGCAGTACTGGTACAAGAGTTCCTTGCACGGCATGGTAGGCATATTATTTAAGTTTACATAAGGAGGTTTTAGTAACTGATGAGCAACTGCAAAGTAACTTTCTATCCAATGAACAAAGAAATCGAAATACCTGTCGGGACTACTCTAAAAAAGGCCATGGATATTGCCGAACTTGATTTTGACTTCCCTTGCGGGGGAAGGGGAAGGTGCGGAAAGTGTCGAGTGCAAATTCAGCAGGGGTCTGTGCCTCCATCCAATACAGATTATGATCACTTGGATGAAGAGGAGATAGAGGCCGGCTTTCGTTTGGCCTGTACTATAAATGTTGATGATGATCTTGTCGTTAAGATTCCATTGACAGGAACGGAAGGCCATAAGATTCTTGTGGATGCTGCTGAACGAGAGATGGAGTTAAAACCTCATTTGAGCAAAACATATCGGGATATGCCCCGTCCCTCTATAGAAGATCAGCAGCCTGACTGGAACCGTCTGCGGAATGCCCTCAGTGACGGAAAGAGTGAGAGGAACTATAGGATATCTCATTCCGCCCTCCAGGCGCTACCAGTGGTCTTGCGAGAAAAGAAGTTTACCTGCACCGCAGTTGTTTCCGGGAATGAGGTGGTAGGAATAGAGGCTGGGGACACTACAGAGAAGCTGCTGGGGATGGCCTTTGACATAGGCACGACAACTGTTGTGGGTTATCTGATGGATCTCCGGACAGGGGAACAACTGGCAGTTGCCTCTACTATGAACCCTCAAACTAAATACGGGGCAGATGTCATTTCCCGGATCACCTATGTGTCCCAGGAAGCTGATGGCCTGCAAAAGCTGCAGGAGATTATTATAGAAGCAATAAATAAACTTATTGGAAAGGCAGTAAAGGATGCAGGTTGTGTCAGGGATGATGTTTATGCAATTTCAGTTGTGGGCAATTCCTGTATGCACCACCTATTTCTCGGACTTGAACCCAAATACATTGCCCTGGCCCCTTATGTGCCTGTAACAGGATTGCCTCAGGATGTAGATGCCAAGGCTTTGGGAATCCAGATCAACTCGGCAGGGATGGTATATGTGCTGCCTAATATCGCCGGGTTTGTCGGCGCAGATACCGTGTCGGTTATTCTGGCTACTGAAATGGACCAGAGCAGCGAAATCAAGCTAGCCATCGATATTGGAACCAATGGTGAAATAGTGCTGGGTACCAGGGACCGAATGCTTTCCTGTTCAGCTGCAGCAGGACCGGCATTTGAAGGTGCGCAGATCAGCTGTGGAATGCGGGGGACTGTCGGGGCTATTGACAGTGTCAGTTTAGGTGATGATATAACCTACACCACCATCGGTGGTGAGAAATCCCAGGGCATTTGTGGTTCAGGGTTGATCGATGTGATGGCTGTAATGCTTGCGGCAGGAGTCTTAGACAGAAGAGGGAAAATCCGTACCGCTGATGAAGCTGCAGGCACCAAAGCTGAAAGGTTCGCCCACCGTCTTGTAAAACATGATGAGTTAAACTGTTTTCTATTAGCTAGAGCAGAGGAGACCGCTCATGGTAAGCCTTTATTCATTACACAGAAGGATGTGCGAGAATTCCAGCTGGCAAAAGGTGCGATTGCTGCAGGTGTCAATATACTAATAGAAGAGTATGGCATTGAACCCGAGGATATCACTGAGGTGATCCTGGCGGGAGCCTTTGGAAATTATCTGGATAAACACAGTGCCTGTGCCGTGGGTTTGATCCCCTCTTCTCTTGAGGATAAGGTAAACCCTGTAGGTAACGCTGCTGGCACAGGTTCGAAGATTGCTCTTCTCTCTGCTCGGGAGTATAGAAGAGCCGCATATATCACCGATTTTGTGGAATATGTGGAGTTGTCAGCTTCCCCCAACTTTACAGAAGTATTCGCTAAGGCACTTTATTTTTCTGGTAAAGAAGATTAGCGTATCTAAGTTTATACTTGGTTTCGGCAAACAGGGAATTGTGATAACCAGACTGGATAAAGTTAAAAAGAGGCATCTTTTGAGATGCCTCTTTTTAAGTAAACTATTTGTCAATATTCAGCCTTTTTAAACGGTACTGCAGGTGCTGTCTTGATACCCCGAGTGATTTTGCTGTTTTTGTTATGTTATAATTGTTATTATTGAGTTCTTGGGTAATTATATCTCTTTCTATGTCGAATAGGGTTTGCTGTAGGCTTTCTACTTTGTAATCTTTATAAAAATGGTGCTTGTGGGAAAATTTCTCTCGTAGATGTGGCGGTAGATGCTGAAAGCCTAGGGTTATATCGGAGCTTTCTGCGATATTCAAAGCGTGTTCAATTGCGTGTTCCAATTCTCTTACATTACCTGGCCAGTTGTACCTGTTAAATACCTCATGAACATCCTCAGAAATATTTTGTATGTGTTTCCCCAGCAACTTGTTGTTTTTTTCGATAAAACATTTTGTCAGTACGGGGATATCATTCAAGCGTTCTCGCAGTGGTGGTATCACCAGAGTGGTCACGGCAAGACGGTAGTATAAATCATTGCGCAAATTGTTTTTCGCTATGGATTCTATGGGGTCTACATTAGTAGCGCTGATAATACGAGGGTTAACCTGGATCTCTTTATTTCCTCCCAATCTACGTACTGTTTTGCTTTGCAGGACCCGCAATAGTTTTGTCTGTAAGAGCATACTCATCGAGTTGATTTCGTCAAGGAAGAGAGTCCCTTCATGAGCTTCTTCAAAAAGCCCGCGTTTATCTTCGGCACCGGTAAAAGAACCTTTGCGAGTTCCAAAAAGGATACCTTCAAGGAGTGATTCCGGTATTGCAGCGCAGTTTACTGCAACAAAAGGCCCCTTAGCTCTCGAGCTATAATTATGAATACTTTGTGCGAATAATTCTTTGCCCGTTCCTGTTTCACCTTGAATAAATACTGAAGAAAATCCTTGTGCAAATTTTTTGGCGATATCAATAGTCTGTTTTATTGTATCGCTTTCTCCAATGATGTCGTCAAAACTAAAGATGGTGCCGTTCGCATGTTTATGTCTCTTTTGTTGATCAGAGTAAAGATCTTTTTGTAATTTAATGATCTTATTTGTTAGTTCCCCGACTTTTGTTATATCTCTATTAACCGATACAGCGGCAATAATTTTACCGTTATCAAAAATTGGGTAGGTGTTGGTAATTATATCTGCCCTCTTCCCTTGAGAAGTTATGTAGCTTGTATGATGGTTCTTTGTTGTGATCCCTGATTTTAATACTTTGAGCAAAACGCTAGTCTCATCATCCAGTTCATATGCTTCGGAAATATGTTTGCCGATTACGTAGTCACTTTTGGAGTGTTCAATCTGCTCACATCCTCTTGTATACAAAATTGTACGTCCGCTGCTATCGATCATTTGAATGCCTTCCTCAAGGACATCAAGGGCTTTTAACAGTAACTTTTTTTGTTGTTTGATTTCTGCAAGCTGTTCTTCTAAATCAGATACTTGCTGCATTGCCTTCAAATAGCTCATCACCTTTTTTGTATTCATTATTATTAATTTTCGACACGATATCGGTTTTCTCCTCCTATTAAGGCAAAAATCCTTGCGCGCAGAATATATTGCGTGTGTATTTTGTGGTTTTAATGGCATGAAAGGCTGAAAATCAAGCGATCAAGCTCGATTTTATATTGGCAAGCTTTTTGCATGTAAATATACCTGAAGGGCAACGACCTAAATTAATAAATGCATAAGGAGGCATAACGATGAGTGATATGTCGTATTTGAAGGATAAGCCGGTTGCTGTGCTGGGTGCCGGAGGGGTAGGTAAGGCTATGGCTGCAGACTGTGCTCTTGCCGGACAAAAAGTACGCATCTGCGATTTAGAACCATTTGCAGAAAAAACGCTGTTTGGTGTTAAAGAAAAAGGTATCAAGTTTTATGGTGACCAGCTGAATCGCTATAGTTTTCATCGCTCCGGGCAGGCAACTTTTGATCGTGTGACAACTGATGTTGCCGAGGCTGTAGAAGGTGCAGGGATAGTTATCGTCACAACAACAGCATCTGGTCACCGTCCATTTTTTGAAAAGTTAATTCCGGCTTTGGAAGATGGAATGGTAATTCACATTTTTCCGGACAATTACGGGAGTATGATATTACGAAAGATGATGCGAGAAGCCGGATGCAATAAAAAGGTTATTATCGGCGGTTGGTCAAGTTCTACATACGGCAGTAGAGTCGACATTAAAGGTGGCGTTGTTATGCCGAGTGTGCGGGCATATTATCGGGCCATTAACCTAAGGGGAGCCTCTTTACCATCAACAGATCAGGAAGATTTTCTGGAAAGTTCAAAGTACATGGGATGTATGGATGCTGTAACAAATGGTGATGGAGCAGTTGGTGGCGATACTGTGATAGATATTGGATTTAGTAATGTCAATCCAGTGCTGCATTGCCCAGGTGCCATACTGGGTGTTGGCGTAATGGAGAACTTTGGGGTAATTTTTGGTGAAGATAAATATAAATTTTCTATTTATTCTCATGCATACTGCCCCTCTATATCAGAAGTGCAGTATGCTTTTTATCAAGAGGAATGCGCTCTTGCTGAAGCCATCGATGTTGGTATCCAGCATTATGAAAAGGAGAACTTTTTCTCAAGAGAAAATGTTCTTGGGCTAGAGTACATGGGGCCAGATTATGTAATTCCTTTTGATCAACAGGATCCTATTCAGTTTGGTTCAGGTCCCTTTTCAATTGATAATAGGTATATAACCGAGGATATACCGGTAGGGTGCCATGTTTATCATGAACTGGGCAAAAAATATGGCGTTAAAACACCAGTGATAGATGCCATGATCAATATTGCGTCAGCAATGCTGGGCAGGGATTTTTACGCTGAGGGGTATACCTTGGATTACCTGGGCATCGGGCAAATGACAATGGAAGAAATGCACAATTATCTTCGCAAGGGCATCTATAAAGAGTAATAACTGGAGAAAATCATGTTTATGCCGTTATCCCCACCTTAGATGGGGATAACGGCAATTTAGGAGATTGGGTGAGATGAATATGTCCTCTGGAATAGTGAGCTACGGCGATATGCCCAAAATATTATATTTGACCAAGGATGATGTGAAATCTGCCGGTTTGACCGATGAAGACTTTATCAACTGTGTTTCTGACAGTCTATGGCAGCAAAATCTTGGCAAAGTGGATTTGGTTCCCAAGATGAGCATTACACTGCGTCCGGATGCTCGCCTCAATGCTACTGCCGGGTGGGTTGAAAAGTTGGGTGCCGTTGGTTTCAACTGGTCATCCTATTATCCCAACAATTGTAATAAAGGAATGAACCAGTATTCCGGGATGATCGTTTTAAGCGATATTAGTAACGGCCTACCTTATGTTATTATGGATTGTTTTTATATTATTTCTAAACGAACTGCCGCAGTCACTGCTGTTAGTGCAAAATATTTGGCGCGGAAGGATTCGCAAACTGTGGGGATTATCGGTGCTGGTGTTCAAGGGCGAGAAAATTTAAGAATGCTGCAGTTGGTTCTTCCCCATCTAAACCTGGCAAAAATATATGATATCAGTCCTAATGCGGTAAATACATATATCAGGACAATGTCCGATGAATTTAGGGGAAAGATTGTACCCTGCCAGTCAATCGAAGAGACAGTGAAGGATGTAGATATACTTATTACAGCTACAGCTATTACAGAAAACCCAGCCATACAGATTAAAGATAAATGGTTGCCGAAAAAGGGAATCTTTATAGCGCCTCTGGATTTATTGAGTTTGATTGATCGGGATACGATTTTGAGAATGGACAAGATTTCAACAGATGATTGTATTCAATTAAAAACAATGGAACGGGATTTCAGTTTTAATGATGGAAGATTTACGCAGCTTGATGAACTGTGTGTGGGCAAAAAGATAGGGAGGGAAAACGAAGAGGAAAACACCTTGGCTATTAACTTTGGTTTGGCCCTCCATGATATCTATATTGCGAAAAAAATCTACGATGTAGCAAAGGAATTGGAAATTGGAACCTGGCTGCATCCCCTGACCTGGTAGCAAAATATGTTGCGCAAGGAAAATTGCTATTAATCAAAAACAGTCATTGCTTTACCATAATAAGACAAGAAATTTACCCGTTATCTAAGAAGAAACAAGAGATATGGGGGCTCATCATTCATAGGCATAGAATTTGCAAATCTAATTATATAGTCGTTTTTGTAAAGTCGTTGCCTTAGTAAATCAATAGGAACATGGTATTAAAAAGACGAAACTATTATATAGTGTCAAAATATGTCGAAAGAAGGGAGGATCGACCTGATGAAGGATGTATTGTCTAGTGCTATTGATTTTAATGTTCTCGGACAAGAAAAATGCAAACAAATACACGAAGCAAGCCTCACTATCATGGATGAAATCGGATTAAAAATTCAGGGAGACCAGGTTCTCAATTTACTGTTAGATCACGGAGCTAAGATTGGTAATGATGGTCTTACGAGGATTCCAGTTCCATTAGTTGAAAAAGCGTTGGAAGTCGTTCCCAAGGAGTTTACCTTGTATTCTCGTGATGGAGAACCGTATGTGCGAGTCAATAAAAACAACACTATAATTGGTACCCACTCTGACCAGTTAGAAATTCTTGACCCTTTTTCAGGAAATGCTCGCAAGTTTCTTAGAAAAGATACTGAATTGATGGCCAAAATTGCTGACTATCTTCCTAACATTGACTTTGTATTATCAGTTGGTTTGAGCTCAGACGTCTCCACTAGGATTCAATCTCAAGTTACCTTTATCGAAACAGTTAAAAGCTTTAGAAAACCTATCAATTTTTCATCCAATGATGTTCAAGGTTTAAATGATGTTATTGAAATTGCTGCACTAGTTGCTGGTAGTAAGAAAATTTTACAGAATAAACCTTTTATCTTCTATTACTGTGAGCCAATTCCCCCTTTAACCCATCCTGAGGAGAGTACCGAAAAATTAAGGATCAGTGCAGAAAATGGAATCCCTGTTGTTTATATGCCTTACTGTATGCTAGGTGGCACAGCTCCAATCACTTTTGCAGGAGCACTTGCACAATGCAATGCCGATGTTCTAACTGGTCTGGTTATTAGCCAACTTGTCAGAGAAGGCGCACCGTACATATACGGAGCAATGCCGTCAATTATGGATATGCGTACAACCGTTGGCAGTTATGGGGCACCGGAATTTGCGCTGCTAGTGTCGGCATCTTCTGAACTTGCCCACATGTATGGGCTACCGTTTTATGGAACAGCCGGAACCAGCGATGCCAAGTTCATTGACGAACAGTCAATTGCCGAAGTTACAATGTTTTGTTTCGCCGCACTCCTAAGCAAGTCCAATCTCGTTCATGATGTTGGAGTGCTGGATCACTGTATTAACGTTTCACCAGAGATGGTGGTGCTTGCTGATGAAATTATTGAAATGTTAAAGCATTTTGTTCAAGGTGTTGCTGTTGATAGTGAAGAGTTGGCATTAACAGTTATAAAAGATGTAGGTCCGGGCGGACATTTTCTAACTACAGAACATACTGCTAGCAAGTTTAAATCAATCTGGTATCCGCAGTTATTTAGCCGCAAAATGAAAAATGACACTTCCTCAGAAATAAGGGGAAAAATACACTCCAAAATTCATACCATAATATCCAATCACCAGATTCCTACACTTGATCATGAAATTCTTAAAGAATTAGAAAAATGGGAGATACTAGCCAGCGATTAGTTGGCATTAATATTGTTATTAATTGCAATTTAATAGCATTAGGGTGTTGTAGTTGCTAAAAAGTCTCTTGGTAGCCTGCTACCATTGTACAAAAAATATTAAAAACTTAGAAAGGAGAGAAAAAGTAGTGGATTTAAACTCTATTTATCAATGTGTAATCACCGGAGAACGAGATCGAATTGAAGGCTTGATTCAAAGTGCATTAAGTGCGGGGTGCAAACCTGATGATATTATTAACAATACCCTTATCAAAGGTATGGATGAAGTCGGACAGAAAATGAAGGATGGTGACCTTTTTGTTCCGGAAGTTTTGATGTCTGCTAACACCATGAAAACTGGTTTGGAGTTACTCAAGCCACTAATTGAAGGAGAAGAAAGAGAGTCCGTTGGAAAAATTGCTATTGGTACTGTCGCTGGAGATCTGCATGATATCGGTAAAAATCTCGTTGTCATGATGCTAGAAGGGGCCGGTTTTGAGGTTATTGATCTGGGAGTAGATGTTGAAGTAGAACGTTTTGTGCAGGTTATAGAAGAAGAAAAACCGGATATAATTGGTCTTTCTGCCCTTTTGACAACAACTATGAAAACAATGGGCGAAACTGTTCAGGCTATCGGTGGGAAAACGAAAACAATGATAGGTGGTGCACCTGTTACTGAGGAATTTGCTAAAGAAATTGGGGCCAATGGGTATGCACCTGATGCTGTTACTGCTGTAGATCTAGCAAAAAGTTTGATCTCTTAAATGGGGGTGGAGATTATGTGGAATAGGTGCAGCACAAGCAATGAGACAGATAATATTTCAGTGCAAAGCAAGGTTCTATCTGATAGTCAGTGTAAGCGGTTGCACAATGCAGTCTTAGAAGTGCTTGAGCGTACTGGTGCCGAGGTTTATTGCGAGGAAGCAGTGGAATTGCTTAAAAAAGCCGGCTGCTGGACAGATGGCTTAAGGGTTCGTATTCCTTCTCACCTGGTGGAAAGAGCAATTAGCACTGCTCCATCTCGGGTGGTTTTGGCTGATCGTAATGGTGAGCGCAGGTTGTTTCTTGAAGGTAATAACACATATTTTGGACCTGGTCCAACGAATCCATATTTTTATGATCTGGAAACCGGGGAGCGCCGGGATGTATTAAAGAGTGATGTTTGTGGCGTGGCAAAACTAACAGAAGCATTACCGAACATGGATTTTGCTATGTCTTTAGCGTGTATTTCAGACTGCACACCAGGTTTGGCTGATGTGCATGAAGTTCACGCTATGCTCCAGAATACTACCAAGCCCATTGTAACCTGGGCCTATGATGTAAATAATTTGGCAACCATTATTTCTATGTGTGAAGCAGTAGCTGGTGGCCAAGAAGAGCTACAGCAAAATCCTTTTATTGTGGTTTACGCTGAACCAACTTCACCGCTCAGGCATTCTAAAGAAGCTGTTGAGATCCTATTATATATGTCCGAAAAAGGTCTGCCCCAGATGTATACCCCTGGAGTACAGGGTTGTGCAACTGCTCCGGCCAGTATGGCTGGAGTTTTAGTAATAGCCGCAGCAGATAATTTAGCAGGACTGGTGATCAATCAGCTCAAACGGGAAGGGGCTCCTTATATAGCTGGAGCGGTTACAACCAATATGGATATGAAAACGATGATTCACTGTTATGGGTCATCGCCCGAATTTTCATTAATGCATGCCGCATTAACAGATTTTATCCATTATTTAAAACTGCCCACTTGGAGTACAGCTGGCTGCTCAGATTCCAAAGTCTTAGATGAGCAAACTGCAATTGAATATAGCCTGTCTATATATAGTGCGGCTTTGAGTGGAGCTAACCTGGTACATGACTGTGGCTTTTTAGAAACAGGAATTTCGGGTTCTTTAGAATCCCTGGTTATGGCAGATGAGATCATTGGCATGGTGCGTAATATTGTCAAAGGAGTTCAGGTCGATGATGAGAGCCTGGCTGTAGATATTATTGATAAAGTTGGGCCGGGCGGCAATTTCCTGACAGAAGATCATACTTTCAAAAATTTCAAAAAAGAATTTTGGATCCCACGGGACATCGACAGGGATATTTATCGAAAGTGGTCCACTAAGGGGAAAACAACATATGGCGAGAGGTTGAGAGCAAGGGCTAAACAGATGTTGCAGGAAAGCCAGCCTGAAAAGTTATCTGATGATGTTTTACAGGAGCTTCGGGGGTTGGTAGATAAGGCGGAGGAAAACAAAGCCTAGTAGTTTTGCGCGGCCCAGTTACCAGTTATCAAAAATACACTGGGCCGCTTCTACAATAAGATGATAGGAAAACATAAGAGAAAAACCATGATTTGATTGTATCGAGATATGTCTATGAGAGGGGGACATACGGTAGTGGATCCATCACAAATAGCTGATCCTATTATTACTGGTTTATTACGAGGCGGATTATATGCCTTGATGGCACTTGGGCTTGCTCTAGTGTTTGGGGTTATGAATATTCCCAACTTTGCTCATGGTGATTTTTATATGGTTGGAGCTTATTTAGCCTTTTTCTCCTTTACAGCTTTTGGCCTTGGCCCAATATTAAGCATTATCGTGGCTATGTTTGGTGCTTTTATATTAGGTGTCCTTGTAGAAAAAGGCGTGTTTTATACATTGCGAAAACGCTCAAAGAAGAATTGGGTTATGAATACCTTTTTATTGACACTTGGCATATCAATTGTCCTGCAAAACAGTGTAAAAATGTTGTTTGGAGCAAATTATCGAGGTGTTACTGCTTTCTGGCCAGGAACTATGCAAATAGGTTCTATTAATGTATCAATTGATAGAATTGTTGGTTTTCTTATTGCTATTATAGCAATTGCTGGCTTCTGGGTGTTCTTAAGTAAGACCAAGGTAGGAAGGTCAATACGTGCTGTTTCCCAGGATGAAACGGGGTCGCAATTGGTGGGTGTAAATCTGAATTGGATTCATACCCTAACATTTGGTTTGAGTTGTGCAGTTGCCGCTCTTGCTGGAGCTAGTTTGCTGTCCATTACACCTGCTTCTCCCGGGATGGGGCTTACTCCACTGTATAAATCCTGGTTTGTATGCATTCTAGTGGGTATGGGAAATGTCGGGGCCAGTATCTGGGGCGGGCTTTTACTGGGTATTTTGGAAACGTTTGCATATATGCAATTTGGAGCTGGTTGGCAGGATGCTATAAGCCTTGCGGTTATTATCTTGATTCTGTTATTCAAACCATCCGGTCTCTTTGCAAAAAAAGGTGTCAAATCCGCGTTGGAGTAAAAGGGACTTACCTGGAGGGAGCATAACATGGAAAAAAAAGGGACGTTTGATATTAGCAGATTGAATGGTTATTTGGGAAAATTAGGGCTAAAGCCTCTTGGGTTTTTGCTGATTATCTTACTAGCTGTTATTCCATTGATAATAACAGATCAGTTTTGGATCAGATTATTAACGAGTACTCTTATGATGGCTGCTCTTGCTATGGCCTTTGACTTTTCAGCAGGGTTTATTAATATTAACAACTTTGGTTTAGCAGCATTTTGGGGTCTTGGAGCCTATACTTCTGGTCTTTTAGCAGTGAATTTGGGATTATCACCTTGGCTGGGGATGCTTGCTGGTGCATTGGCTGCGGCAGTGTTGGGTTTTCTCGTTGGACTTTTAACACTACGCTTATCAGGGATATTTGCTTCATGTATGACCTGGTTTGTTGCCCTTGCATTAATGGCGTTAACAACAAACTGGGTAGAGTTAACAAGGGGCAGTTCCGGTTTGAGTACACCTTATTTAGTAGATAGTCTTTCTAATATTCCTTACTATTATGTGATGTTGATAATAGCGATCGGAGTATTGATATTGTTAAGAGTGATTACTAATTCACATATTGGCATGGCTTTTAAAGCTATTGGGCAGGATAAGCAGGCTGCCGAAGCATCTGGGATCAATTTTGTAAAGTACAGAATATTTAATATGACTCTTTCATGCGCGCTTGCTGGGTTGGTAGGTGGCTTTTATGCTCATTACACCGGAGTTATAACTCCGACCATGATGCATACTAGCAATACGGTTGAAGCTTTAGCAATTTGCTATGTAGGTGGTAGAGGAAGTATTTGGGGCGCTATCCTTTCAGCCTTTATTCTCGTTCCTGCAATGGAATTAATGAAAGGGATGATGGAAGTACGGATGATTATTTATGGTGTGCTTCTCATTCTGGTAATGCTTGTCTACCCTGCAGGCTTGGCCGGGCTTTGTAATGCATTATATAAGTTCATGAAAGATAAAGGGTTATTTCGCAAGTTTGGATTTGTGTCTAAAAACGTAACTGGTAGGAGTTAAAACAATAATTTAGAGGGAGGGTGTGATAACAGGGCATTACCAAATTTAATATTAATTAAAGTATTAATTGGTGACAAAACAAAAGGGGGTATTCTCTTGAAAGGAATGAGTATGGGGAGACTGATAAAAAATCGGTGGGGAGTTTTATTTCTCGTGCTAATTTTGAGTGCAAGCTTATTAATGATGGGAGGATGTGGTAGTGGTGATGGTGATAATGAGGCATCTGACGATAAAACAGTCAAAATAGGCGTTCTCGGACCTTTTACAGGACCTGCAGCGCGTGTGGGAGAAGAATTTAAGGCTTCTACAGAGATGGCATTTGAAGCTGTTGATTATCAAATTGGGGATCATGAGATTGAGCTTGTGTGGATAGACAGCGAATCAGATGCTGAAAAAGCTGCGAGAGCTTATGAGCAAGCTATTGTGAAAGACAAAATTGATTGCGGTTTCTTAAATTGGCATAGTTGGGTTTCGGTATCTTGTATGGAAGTAGCTGCAAAGTATAAGATCCCGCATTTTTTTAGTATAGGTGGTACTGATATAGTTAACGAAAAGTATGAGTCCGATCCTGAAAAGTATTTTTATTGGGTTGGCAAAGGTTGGCCTGTTCCAGAGAAACTCAGTATATCGTATGTAACAACATTAGAGGAAGCTATTGATAAAGGAATTTGGGAGCCACGCAATAAAAAAGTTGCAATGTACGGGGTTGACAATGATTGGGGAAGAGGATTTGCTAATGCTTTGCGCAGTCAATTTGAGGATGCTGGATGGGAAGTCGTTTCTGAAGATTGGGTTGCCCTTGGGGAGACCGAGTTTTATCCCATGCTAAATAAATTGAAATCTCTTGATGTTTCAGTAATTGCGGGGACAATGTCTGACCCACCATCAGTTTCTTCGTTCATCAAACAATCTAGAGAAGTTGGACTAGAGAGTTTAATCATTTGTGATGGTTTAGGCTGGGTTGGTGAATGGTACGATTTAACAGGAGAAGCTTCAGACTATGTAATTGACCAAATTCCACAATGGGCGACACCAGAAGCGCAGAAATTTGCTTCAGAATTCGAAGAAAGATATGGTTTAGAGCCAGGGGCTAATAGTGGTGGGTTATGCTATGATTTGGCACGATTTTTGGTTAAGGTTCTAGAAACCTGTGATGAGCAATACGGTGATATTAATACGGAAAACCTTACAAAAATAGCTAAAGACGAAGTGATGACTGGTAACCTAACTCTTGATGATGGTGTTATGACTAGTGTATATCAATATACTCCAGAGACTTTTCCAGATCCAGTTGTCGATAAAGAACATTACATTTTCCCTGTAATTCAGTATTTCGATGGGGAAGCTAAAATAGTTTGGCCGGAGGAGTGGAAAGAACAAGATCTCCAAATACCAGAAGGTATGTAGTAATCTTTGCTTGAATGTTGGGTTTTGTTGGGTGGAACCTTAGATTCCACCCAACAAAACCGTAATCCATTAAACAGGGTGGTGTGTAATATATTGGGATTATTAGAGACTAAAAACGTAACAAAACGTTTTGGTGGTCTTACAGCAGTGAACGATGTTTCATTAAATGTTGAGGAAGGTCAAATATTTGGATTAATTGGACCTAATGGTGCTGGAAAGACAACGTTGTTAAACTGTATATCTGGTGTTTATAAACCCGAAGAAGGTCATATATTTTTTAATGGTGAGGACGTCACTTCTTTTAGCGCAGATAAGATTTGTCACACTGGAATAGCTAGGACGTTTCAGATTGTTCATTCATTTCCCACGATGTCTGTTTTAGAAAATGTGATGGTAGGAGCTACTTTTGGGGGAAGAAAAGATCGAGAAAAACCAGAAAATATTGCGGAAAAAATGCTTGATTTTGTAGATTTTCCACTCGATTATGATGTCTTGGCGCAAGATGTGAATACTGTTCAATTAAAGCAAGTTGAATTAGCAAGAGCTATGGCAACTGAATGCAATTTGCTTCTTCTGGACGAGGTTGCAGCAGGGCTTACACCAGGAGAATTGGATGTGATTAGTAAGTTAATATTACGAATTAAAGATAGTGGAATTACTATTATTATGGTTGAACACCTAATGAAATTGATTATGGGTGTTTGCGACAGAATTGCCGTATTATCGTTTGGACAAAAAATAGCAGAAGGTCCTCCGAAAGAAATAGCAGAGAATGAAAAAGTAGTTGAGGCTTATTTAGGAACAAAGCGTAAACATTAATTGCTAGGCTTTTTAGATGGGGGTGTATGGTATGCTTGAAGTTAATAACATTGATGCAGGTTATGGTAATATGCAAATATTATGGGATGTTTCCTTTAGTGTTGAACAGGGAGAAGTTGTTGCTATTGTTGGGCCGAATGGTGTGGGTAAAACAACTTCTTTAAGGTGTATAGCTGGCATTGTAATGCCATGGAAAGGGAATGTCGAATTCCTTGGTTCGGATATTACCGGACGACAAACTTACGAAATAGCAAAGATGGGACTCGCATATGTTACTGAAGAAACAAATCTTTTTACGGGTATGACTGTTATGGAAAATCTCCAAATGGGTGGTCTTACTATTAGTGGCAAAAACGAGTTCAACAATACATTAGATATTGTGTTTAGCATGTTCCCCCGTTTGGCGGAGAGAAGGAAACAATATGCTGCAACGATGAGTGGCGGTGAAAGACAAATGCTGGCTATTGCCCGTGCCCTTATGTTAAATCCAAAACTGCTTATTTTAGATGAGCCTTCTATGGGACTTTCACCGCAAAATGTTGAGATTGTGTTCGATTCCATTTTAAACTTAAAATCGCAGAACGTAACGGTTTTGATAGTAGAGCAGAATGTCAATTATACATTAGAGATATCGGATCGAGGTTATGTATTAGAAAACGGTAAAATTGTTATGGAAGGTAAAGGAAAGGACTTATTAAGCAATGACCATATAAAAAATATGTATCTTGGTATAGCTTGATAGACCAACTCAGCGAGGAATATGCATAACGCAAGGAGGATTAATATTGGGTCGTTTTATTCTCTCATACGTAGATGCCCATGTGGCAGGGGAGCCTTTGAGGCTTATTACCGGTGGCCCTAAGTTAAAAGGAAAAACACTGGTTGAAAAAACTGAATACATGAAAAAGAATTATGATTTTATCAGAAAAGCAGCGATGTTGGAACCGCGTGGACATGCTGATATGTATGGCGCTTATCTTACCGAGTCTTCAGATCCAAAAGCGGATCTCGGAATTATCTTTATTGATAGCGCATTATATAACGCTATGTGTGGTCACGGTTCTATCGCCATTGCCACAATTGCAGTGGAAATGGGGTATGTGACGGCCAAAGAGCCTGTTACCGATGTTGTGCTGGAAACAGGTGCAGGACTGGTTACAGTTAAAGTTGATGTCCAGGATGGCAGAACTGTAGGCGCGACACTTCAGGGAGTACCATCATTTCTATACAAATCGGATGTGGAAATTGAAGTGTTTGATAAAAAGGTATTAGTCGATATTGTTTTTGGTGGTAATTTCTTTGCCATGGTTGATATGCGACAACTAGGTTTAAAACATGACAAGGAGTATTTAGATGCTTTTATCAGGTATGGTAAAGAGATCAGGAGACAGGCCAATATACTAAACATTCAGCATCCCACTCAACCACATATTACAACAGTAGATGACATTCTTTTTGTGGATGATCCTGCATTTCCCGGTGACACATATAAAAGTTTAGTTTTTTTAGGAGAGGCCCAGATAGATCGTTCACCTTGTGGAACAGGAACGAGTGCCCGAATGGGTGCCCTCTATAGTAAGAGGCAATTAAGCAAAGATGATATTTTTTATCATGAAAGTATTATTGGAACTGTTTTTGAAGGTAGAATCGGCTGTGAGACTACAGCAGGAGATTATAAGGCTGTCATTCCTCTGATTAAAAGCAGGGGTTTTATAACAGGTCTCGGCAATCTTGTTATTAACACTGATGATCCATTAAATTGTGGTTTTTTATTGCGTTAAAACACCAGTATATAAAATAAATGGAGAGGAGTATTAGGAGTGGCTAAAAAGAAAACAATTGTAGACTTTGTTAAAATGAAAAAAGAAGGCGAACAGGTTACCTGGGTAACAGCCTATGACTTTCCCATGGCATCCTTTGCTGAACAAGCTGGTATGGACATGATTTTGGTCGGGGATTCTCTGGGAATGGTGGTTTTAGGCTACAAGGGCACAAATCCGGTTACTATGGATGATTGTATTTCCCACTGCCAGGCTGTTCGAAGAGGTGCACCCAACACATGGATAGTCGGAGATATGCCTTTTTTATCCTATCAAGTATCTAATGAAGACGCGGTGCTCAACGCAGGGCGTTTTATCAAAGAGGCTGATACGGATTGTGTCAAATTAGAGGGAGGTGTAAGGGTTGCTGGCCGTATCAGAGCCATAACCGATGCTGGGATACTGGTAATGGGTCATATTGGATTAACTCCTCAAAGCTCCGGGCAATTGGGCGGGTTCAAGGCTCAGGGTAGAGATGTGAAAAATGCTCGTTTGCTGATTAAGGATGCTTTGGCTGTTCAAGAAGCTGGAGCTTATGCTCTTTTGGTTGAGGCTGTCCCTCCTGAAGTTACAGAGTTTATCCAACAGAAGCTGGATATTCCTGTTTATAGTATTGGTGCAGGTCCTGCTGATGGACAACTAGTAATATGTGGAGATATGCTAGGATTGTTCCAGGCATTTACACCGAAGTTTGTCAAAAAATATGCAAATGTGGCTGAGATAGAGATTAATGCCTTTAAACAGTACGCAGAAGAGGTGAGGAATGGAGAATTCCCTACGGATGATCATGTATATCATATAATAGAACCCATAGAAGAGTTTGAAAAGATGTTTGAGGAATTTGAAGAATAGTTAGGTGATTGAATCAACCATCCACCCTCCAACCCTGCTCAAAAAGAGCAGGGTTGTACTTATTGTCAATGAGTTTTTGCAGGATGTACATAACTTTTGTCGAATATTCCAAGATATAATAGCGAAAACAAGTACAAGAAGGCAGGTGAGAGCCTGTGTTTTCTCTTCCCCGGTGCCAGATACCAACTTTTAATATTATTTAACTACTGGGAAGTTTGGAAACCAGGCGAAAAAGTGAACTATCAGGAAGCACTTGATTTTTTAACTGATCTCACAAAATTCGGTGTTAATTTTGGGTTAGGTAGGATTGAGTACCTTTTGTCTCTGCTGGGGAACCCGGAGCGTTCTCTGCGGGTGATCCATGTAGGGGGTACCAATGGCAAGGGATCTATTGCTATTATGACAGCCAGGATCCTGGAAGAGGCTGGGTACAAGGTGGGTCTATTTACCTCTCCTCATCTTCAATCCTATACAGAGCGCTATCTGATCAATCGCCAGCCGATTACAGAGGAGCGCTTTGCTGCTTTAATGGAGCGGTTTAAACCTTTATTGGCGCAAATGGTGGCTGACGGGCATGAGCACCCCACTGAATTCGAGGTATGCACAGCTTTATGCTTTCTCTATTTCTATGAAGAACAGGTGGACTTCTTGATCTTAGAGGTAGGGATGGGGGGTGTCATTGATTCCACAAATGTGGTACAGAACCCTCTTGTATCAGTGATTACTAATGTTACATTTGATCATATGGATTACCTGGGGGATACAATCGCTGAAATTGCATCTGTAAAAGCGGGGATTATCAAAGAAGGGGGCCATGTGGTGACTGCCGCCTGGTATCAGGATGCCCTGAAGGTAATTGAGGAGCATTGCCAGGAAAGGGGGGCAGCCCTTCTGGAGGTAGGAAAGGATATTAAATGGGAATTAAATGAGGCCACAACTGCCAAAACATCCTTTAATCTGACAACCCCTTGGGGTGTTTATCGAGACCTGTGGGTTCCTTTAGCTGGTCAGCATCAGGCAGTGAATGCTGCCACCACTCTGGGGGTGATTGAGTTTCTGCGCCGTGACCACCGGGTTGCCATTAAAGATGAGCAAATCCGTACCGGATTGACAGAGAGCTCTTGGCCAGCCCGCTTAGAACTGCTACACGAAAATCCTCAAATCATCATCGACGTGTCTCATAACCATGATGGCGCTCGTACTTTGAGCGCTGCCTTGAAGGGGATCTATCAATACCGCAATCTGATTTTGGTGCTGGGGATGCTGGGGGATAAAGAGCGGGAAAAAGTGGTGGCTGAGCTTGCCCCTCTTGCAACGACGGTTATCATCACCAAGCCCTTGAGCCCTCGGGCGGGAGACTGGGAAGGATTGGCCGATGAAGCTGGCAAGTATGTGGATAGTGTCTTTGTGATCGAGGAAATTTCTGATGCTGTGACTACGGCCATCAAGGAGGCCGGCAGTGACGATCTGATCTGTATAACTGGTTCTTTTTACATGGTGGCCAGTGCCAGGGAGTTTTTATTGGAGAAAGTCCCTCTTATGAAAAAGAATGCTTGAATTATTCAGTGGCCATTATAT
Source organism: Thermacetogenium sp. UBA5472 (assembly GCA_002426495.1). Lineage (GTDB taxonomy): Bacteria > Bacillota > DSM-12270 > Thermacetogeniales > Thermacetogeniaceae > Syntrophaceticus. The sequence continues at coordinate 30,164 of DIQC01000067.1, read as the reverse complement.
TGTTGGATAAAATGATAATAAACCAATAGATATAATAGGTATACTAGATAAAAAGGGAGGTGTCCAACCTGGTTTCCGTGGTTTGGTATTTAGGGGGCGAGTTTTGAGCTGTATTTTTTCCGGGCTGCAGAGCAGTTCTGAAAAATGCGGTTTGGGGAAACCAGGGTTATGATGAAGACAGATAAAATACCAGAGGCAACTATAATGCGTATGACGGTCTACTCAAGATATATAGAACATCTGAGACAACAGGATGTTGCCACCATTTCTTCCTTTGATATTGCTGAAGGAGCAGGGGTAAGTTCGGCCCAAGTGCGCAAGGATCTGGCCTATTTTGGGGAATTCGGCACCCGGGGCGTGGGTTACAATGTGGATGAACTCTGCGGGCATATCAGGCGGATTCTGGGTTTAAGTCAAGAATGGCCTTCGGTTTTAGTGGGAGCTGGTAAATTGGGGTCTGCCCTGGCTCTTTACGAGGGGTTTAATATGCGGGGGTTCCATATCGTCGGGGTTTTTGACGAAGATCCTGATCCAATAGGCAATCGTTTTGGCAGTATTGATGTGCTACCTATGGGAGAGCTGGAAAAGGTAATCGAAAATGAAAATGTAAAGATAGGTATTATTACTGTGCCTGCTGTTGCTGCTCAGGAGGTTGCTGAGCGACTGGTTTCGGCTGGAGTTAAGGCTATTTTGAATTTCTCACCTTATGTTTTCAATCTCCCTGAAGATATCATTGTGCGTCATGTGGATTTTTCCCTGTACCTGGAAGTGCTCACCTTTAGCCTTACTTATGGAAAAAAATAATTTCTGTAGTGAATAGACATGTTGGGATTGCATGTCTTTAATGGTGATAATAGCTATATTATATAATAGAGCGCAATCTTGTATTGCGTCAGTTAAAATGATAGACTAAATGATAGTTTAAAAGACAAATAATATAGGTCATTTGCTTCACCGCCGATTATAAGAGGACTGGTTTTATGCAGCAAATTATACTGGCATCAGCTTCTCCACGTAGGGAATATTTATTGAAACAGATTGGTCTTGATTTTCAAGTGATCCCTAGTTGTGTGGAAGAGGTAGTAGACCCAGGCTTAGGCCCTCATAAAAATGTTTTGGAACTAGCAAACCTGAAGGCGTGTTCTGTTTCCAGCTGTTATCCGGAGGCTATTGTTTTGGGGGCAGACACTGCTGTTTGTTGTGAAGGACAGGTTCTGGGGAAACCACGGGATGACAAAGATGCTTATCAGATGCTTAAGCTTTTATCTGGACGCACTCATGAAGTGATCAGCGGTGTGGTGCTACATCAGGAGATACGGAAACTGACCAAGGGAGAAGTTGTAAGCACTAAAGTTCGTTTTCGTCAATTAAATGATGAAGAAATCGCAGGTTATATTTCCACCGGGGAATCTTTGGACAAGGCGGGTGCCTATGGAATTCAGGGTTTCGGGGCTCTTCTTGTTGCAGAGATAAAGGGTTGCTATTTCAATGTAGTAGGGCTTCCTTTGAGCAGACTTCCGGAAATGTTTAGGGAGTTTGGAGTGGATCTATTATGTCGGAGGGAGAATATCGCCTCACCATAAAAAATATGCCTGAAGATCTAAGACCGCGGGAGAGATTAAAGAAAGCGGGTTCGGCTGCCCTTTCTACAGCGGAACTGCTTGCTATTATTCTGCGCACCGGGGTGAAGGAGGAATCTGCTATCCAGCTGGCACACCGTATTTTGCTTGAGCCTCGTGGGCTGCGTTTCTTGACGGAAGCTGCTTTTGATGAATTGTGTCAGATCAAGGGAGTGGGATTGGCCAAGGCTGCTCAGATCAAGGCTTCCTTGGAGTTGGGGAAGCGTCTTGCTTGTCTTGAACCGGATTTGAAGCCTGCGATCCATAACCCGGATGAAGCCGGTAGCCTGGTCATGGAAGAGATGTGCTATCTTGATCGGGAGCATTTCCGGGTGATGCTGCTGAACACTAAGAATAGAGTGCTGGGGCTGGAAACAGTGTCCATAGGCAGTCTTAATGCGTCCCTTGTGCACCCTAGAGAGGTTTTTAAAAACGCAATTCAGAGAAGTGCCGCAGCTATTATTCTGATACACAACCACCCCAGCGGTGACCCATCTCCGAGTCCCGAGGATCTGGAGATAACGGTGCGCTTATGTGAGGCAGGAAGATTGCTAGGTATAGAAATTCTTGATCACATCATCATCGGGGATCATGTATATGCCAGTTTCAGAGAGAAAGGCTTGATCTGATTATATTTAAACCATATTTTATAATAGGAATATATAAGGTAGGAAGGAGACAATAACGTGTTATTTGGCAAAGATCTAGGGATCGACTTGGGCACTGCAAACACACTGGTACACCACAAGGGAAAAGGTATTATTCTAATGGAACCCTCTGTTGTGGCTATTCGTATAGATACAGGGGAAATATTAGCGGTTGGCGAGGAAGCCAAGAAGATGATCGGGCGCACACCAGGTAATATTATCGCTATCAGGCCGATGAGAGATGGGGTCATCGCAGACTTTGATGTTACTCAGAGTATGCTACGTTATTTCATTGGACGGGCTATGCAAAAGCGCAACCCGTTCATCCGTCCGCGAGTAGTGGTCAGCACTCCTTCAGGTGTTACTGCAGTCGAGGAAAGGGCTGTCCGGGAGGCTGCTCTGCAGGCTGGAGCCAAGGAAGCTTTCCTTATTGAAGAGCCAATGGCGGCTGCAATTGGAGCGGGGCTGCCGGTTGATGAACCTACAGGGAATATGATTGTTGACATCGGTGGGGGAACCACTGAGGTAGCGGTGATTTCTCTGGGGGGAATCGTTACCAGCATGTCGATCCGGGTTGCCGGAGATGATATGGATGAGGCAATCGTACAGCATATCAAGCGAGTGTACAATCTGATGATCGGTGAAAGAACCGCTGAAGACATTAAAATAAAAATTGGTTCTGCTCTTTGGGATGGTCAACAGGAAACATATCAGGTACGGGGGCGTGATCTGGTAACAGGTCTCCCCAAAACTGTGGAAATAACAGCAGAAGAGGTTTACAATGCTCTGCAGGAGACGATTGTCAGTATAGTGGATGCCATCAAGGTCTGTCTGGAAAAGACACCTCCGGAACTGTCTGCCGATATCATGGATCGTGGTATTGTCCTAGCGGGAGGCGGAGCGCTGGTTAAAAACCTAGATCAACTGGTAAGCCAACAAACAGGGATTCCAGTCTTGATCGCAGAGGAGCCGCTGTATGCTGTTGCTCTTGGAACAGGAAGAGCTCTGGAAAACATCAATCTTCTAGAAAGTGTAAGGGCGGCAAGGGCTGCCCGTTAGGGTGATCAAATTTGAAACGGCGTTATCCGTTATATAAAAAAATTGCGGTGCTGCTGGTCATAACGGTGCTCTGTATTATTATGGCGCGCCTCTCCTCCAATTTCACAGGGGGTATTCTTTTTAATGAATTGCTTGCACCGGCACAGGGTGGTGTCATGAGGGTCTGGCAACGGGTTGATCATACCTACGACACCATTACCCAGACGCAGCAGATCAAAGCGGAGAATGAGAATCTTCGCAACCAGGTCAGGGAACTGACCTGGGAAAATAATCGTTTACGTGAGCAATCCTCGGAGAACGAAAGGCTGCAGGATCTGCTTGATTTCAAAGAGCGCTATAAGGACGACTATACCCTGCTGGGAGCTAGAATAATCAGCCGCGCACCTGATGCATTGTCTAATACATTAGTTGTTGATCGGGGCAGCCGGGACGGTGTTAAAAAGAACATGGTCGCCGTATCCCACGCCGGTTTAGTAGGCAAGGTGGTGGCTGTTGGTTCTAATACTGCGGAAATCCTGCTTCTTCTGGACCGAGAAGCAGCTGCCGGAGCATTGATTCAGGATACTCGAACACCGGGGGTTGTAGAGGGCACAGAAGATGAACATGGTCTGTTGAGGATGGTTTCCCTTCCTTATGACGCAAAACCCAAAAAGGGTGAGACTGTTGTTACCTCAGGGATGGGAGGAATCTATCCGGCAGGCCTGCCCATCGGAAAAATAACAAAAATTGAGGACAGCGGAGTCAATGTGTTCGCTCAAGTAGAACCCTTCGTGGATTTTAGCCATCTGGAAGAGCTCTTCCTTATTACCGATTCAAAATAACAGTATAACTATTTTAACCTTTTCTGACATGAGTCAGGAAGGTGGGGGATAGAGTATTATGCAGAATGGGTTTTGGCGTTATCTTCTGATTGTTTTTTCCTTTTTTTTGGCCTTAACATTACAGACAACTGTCCTGCCTTTGATACAGTATAAAGGTGCTGTGCCTGATCTGATGTTGGTATATGTTGTTTTCACAGCCCTGTTCAGCAATGCGGCAGTAGGCGGCTCAGTGGGGTTTATAGTTGGATTTATGCAAGATCTGGTTATTTCTCGCTACTTGGGCCTCCATGCTTTTAGTGCCTTTCTCACAGGGTACATTGTGGGGGAACTGGAAGATAAGTTTTTTAAAGAAAACCCTCTTGTTCCCATGGTCATCGTGTTTTTTAGCACATATTTCTATAATTTTATTTATTTTATAGGGCGAGGATTGTGTGGTTCTCTTTCCCTATCATTTATGCAAATGGCTGAGATCACGTTAATCGAAGCCATCTTTAATATTGTTCTCACATTTTTGCTTTATTATCCCTTGATGTGGCTTTTTTATAAGAAACCCAAGTTTTATGACTATCCAAATAGTTTTTATAGGTGAGTGCAAATGGAACAGAATACTTTGCATAAAATAAAGGTTTTCCAGTGGTTGATCATCCTTATTTTTTGCGTTCTCATTCTCAGGTTGGGTTATCTGCAAATCTTGAATGCTTCTGCTTATCAGACCAAAGCGGAACAGAACCAGTTCCGTATGTTACCGGTCTTTGCTCCCCGGGGGGATATTCTCGATCAGGATGGTACGGTGCTGGCAGCAAACAAGATTGTGAATACTGTTTCCATTATCAGACATCAAACCGATGAAGAAACCCTGGAACACACAATAGAAAAATTGGCGGGCCTATTAAGTGATCTATATCCGGAGATAGATGCCGAATATATTCAGGGGTTATTGGATGAGCAGCAGGTGCGCCTTTATGAACCAGTGGTGATCAAACGCGATATCCCCATTGAGGTTGTGGCGCGTCTGGAAGAAAGGCGAGAGGAACTTCCGGGTGTAGTCATCGATCAAGAGATGGTTCGTTATTATCCGGAAGGTCCAATGGCCAGTCATATTCTCGGCCACATTGGAGAGGCCAGTGAGGAAGAATTAGAGAAGGATGAGACATACAGGCAGGGTGATCTTACAGGTAAGTTTGGCCTGGAAGCCCAATATGAAGAATACTTGCGCGGGAAAAACGGTTTTCGCCAGGTTGAGGTGGATGCCAACGGGCGTCCTGTCACTGATTCGGATTTGCGTAGAGTCGAGCCGGAACAGGGGAACAACCTGGTGTTAACTTTAGATAATGAGCTACAGAAAACCCTGGAAGAAGCTATTGATAAATCCCTGAAGGATCTGGGTAAAACCGCCGGGGCAGCAGTAGTTCTTGATGTGAACACAGGTGCTGTCTTGGCTATGGTAAGTCGGCCGGACTTTGATCCCAATAATCTGGTGCCACCTGTTTCCACAAAAGCGGTAGAGGAGTATTTAAATCCGGGGGCAGGTAAGAAGCCGGTTATGCAGAACAGGGCTATCAGCAGCAAATACCCGCCTGGTTCAACTTTCAAACCGGTGACTGCTCTGGCAGCCTTGGAATCGGGGAATGTAAAGCCTTCTGATGCTTTCTACTGCGGCGGCGTCTGGTCGGAGACGAATACAAAATGCACCCAATCCCATGGACGTGTAGATCTATATCGGGGAATGGCCGCTTCCTGCAATATCTATTTTATTGAAGCAGGAAGGCGCGCAGGGATCGATATGCTCGCTAAGTATATAAATGAAGTGGGTTTGGATGAGAAAACCGGAGTCGACCTGCCAGGGGAGGTTTCCGGAAGCTCCTCTAATCCGGAAAAGAAGAAGTCCATACAATTACCTATCCTGGAGAAGTGGTATCAAGATAAGCAGAATAAGATAGAGCAGAAGTATGCAAAGCTGCTCAAAGAGGCGAAAACCGACCAGGAGAAAAATGATATTCTTTTCCGAAAAAAGGATGAACTGCGGGTTTTGGAAAGCGAATATCAGATTAAATATGACTATGAGGTGGAGTGGAGTGCCCATGACACATATATCTTGTCTTTTGGGCAAGGGGCAAATGAGTATACCCCTATCGGCCTGGCTAATTATGTGGCTACTATTGCCAATGGTGGCAAACTGATGCGTCCTTACCTGGTGCAGCGTGTAGAGTCCCCTGATGGTCAGGTCATCTCTGAATTTGGGTCGCACCAAGTAGACCAGATAGATGCCTCGCAAGAAAATCTTGCTTTGGTCAGAGAAGCGATGAAGAGAGTAGCTCAGAGTGGGGGCACTGCTTCTGGGGTTTTCAATGGTTTCCCCATGCAGGTGGGTGCTAAGACTGGAACAGCGGAATCAGGATGGGGCAAAGAGATTTATCATGGAGTTTTTGTCGCTTTTGCTCCGGCAGATGACCCACAGATCGCCTTCGCCGGGATTATTGAGGAGGGTTATCATGGCTCTACATCTGCCGGCCCTATTGCTAGAGCGGTATTTGAAAAATATTTTGGGTTTGATGATGTGTCCTCGCCTTAATTCCCTGAAATTTTGTCAAAATGAAGAGGATAAAGATAGAAAAACAAGGAAAATTATAGCAATTATTTTGAGATTAATGCAGGAATTGAAAGGCTTCAGATAGAAAATATTTATCTAAAGTTGTGGGATTGGAGGGGACTGCATCCTGATATGGGAAAACTTGTTGCTATTAAAGGCAGCCGTTCCGGACTTATTATTAAGCTGGATCCAGAAGAGGATTTCCACAGAGTCCTGAGGCGTTTTGCAACAAAGCTTCGGGAAG
>DIQC01000067.1:21109-22933 GCA_002426495.1 Thermacetogenium sp. UBA5472 | reverse complement strand
TATCAGGCATTAAAAGGGTGCTCAGTTCCCACCAAATGCACCTGTACCGTATTATTGTTGCAAATAATAGAGGGAAGTGTCAGGGGGGGACGAAATGGCTGAGGAAGTAAGCGAAAGGGCATTTTGGCGCAGTCGCAAGAGGAAGAAACGTAAATCTAAAGAGCAATTCCAGGAGCAAATTGATGCTGAAGAGGAGATAGCTGCAATAGCAGAGGTTTCCCAGGTGGCGGAAGAGTTTATGTCGGAGATTACTGATACAGCAGAGGAACAAATAGAACAAATAGAAGGAATAGAAGAAAAGGATGAAGAAGAAAAAGATGACATTCCGGTAATCCTATATGCTCCGGTACGACAGGCCCGAGATGATGTTATTTCTCAAGAGCAGACGATTTTGGTGCAGCGTACTATTCGCTCAGGGCAGAGAATATTTTACCCGGGAAATGTGGTTATTTTGGGTGATGTCAACCCAGGAGGTGAAGTGATAGCAGGGGGTAATATTATAAATATGGGCACATTTAGGGGTATCGCCCATGCCGGTGCCTTGGGCAAAGCAGATGCAATTGTAGCGGCGCTACGGCTAGAACCTTCGCAGCTGCGGATTGCAGGCTATATCACACGAGCACCTGAAGGGGATTATACAGCGTTTCAGCCGGAAATAGCCAGGGTTCAGGATGGGATTGTAATTATCGAACAGTACCAACCAGGGTATGATCGCAATCACAGATGCGATAATAAAGGAGGATCATAAATGGGTGAAGTTTATGTAATAACTTCAGGCAAGGGTGGCGTAGGAAAGACCACCACAACTGCTAATATTGGCACTTCTCTGGCTATGCAGGGTTATCGGGTGGTGTTGGTAGATGCCGATATCGGGTTGCGGAATCTTGATGTGGTGTTAGGGTTGGAAAACCGAATCGTTTACGACATGGTGGACGTAGCTCATGGGCGGTGTCGTTTGAGACAGGCTCTAATACGGGACCGTCGTTTTGAGAATTTATATCTTTTACCTGCTGCACAGACAAAAGACAAAACTGCGATCAATCCTGAGCAAGTGAAGGAACTCTGTGAGCAACTCAAAGAAGAGAGCGATTTTGTGATCCTTGATTGTCCGGCTGGTATTGAACAGGGATTTCGAAATGCAATTGCCGGTGCTGATAAAGCAATTGTTGTTACAACACCCGAAGTATCGGCAGTTCGGGATGCTGATCGCATTATCGGCCTTTTGGAGGCATCGGAAATAAGAAATCCGGTTCTCGTTTTAAACAGGATTCGTACAAAAATGGTAAAGGCAGGTGATATGCTGGATGTTGACGATGTGATAGAGCATCTAGCAATTGATTTGTTAGGAATTGTTCCTGATGATGAGTCTATAATTGTTTCTACTAACAAGGGAGAGCCCGCAGTTCTCAACTCTTATTCCAAAGCAGGAGAGGCCTACCGTAACATTTCCCGCCGCATCGCCGGGGAAGAGGTGCCTTTGATGAATCTTGATAATGGGGGAGGCTTTATTGGCCGTGTCCGGCGCCTGCTAGGGTTAAGAACCGGTTGATCGGAGGAGATATAAATGCTAGAACTGCTGCAGCGTCTTTTTCGTAGGGATACGCAAAAAGCAAGCAAAAATGTTGCTCAAGAAAGACTACGTCTTGTACTTATGCATGACCGCATGGATCTCTCACCGCTGGTGTTGGAAGATCTGAGAAATGATCTGATGGGTGTTATTAAGGAATATATGGATATCGATGAAAATGAGATGGTCATCGACCTGGAGCAAGACAATAATTGTGTTGCCCTTGTGGCCAATATTCCAGTGGTCAAAATGAAGAG
>DIQC01000067.1:8880-20850 GCA_002426495.1 Thermacetogenium sp. UBA5472 | reverse complement strand
CGGGAAGGGTGAGGCGGGAGTTGGTCTTTAATAAGCGTCTTTTTAAAAATCTTGATTATGTTTTAATAGGAAACATTATTTTGATCATGGCTTTAAGTCTGCTTATTTTGAGCAGCGCCACTGTCAATATGTCTTCTGACCCCCTGCTCTATGTGAAAAAGCACCTGGTTTCCATTGGGCTGGGGGTTGTTTGCGCTGTTTTTATAATGGCCTTTGACTACAAAAAAGTGATGAAGTATGACAAATACATCTATCTTCTGCTGATCGCCCTGCTGCTTGCCGTAGATATCAGAGGTATTGTTTCTCATGGCTCACAGCAGTGGCTTTCATTGGGTCCCTTAATTTTTCAGCCTTCAGAAGTTGGAAAGCTCCTGCTCATTATCTTCTTTGCCTCTTATTTTGTGAAGAGGCAGGGACAATTAAACACACTCAAAGATATGATCCCCTCATTTCTCATTTTTTCTGTGCCCTTTATCTTAATTCTTGTTCAGGATATGGGGACAGCGATTGTTTATGTGGTGATTTTCTTTGGCATGCTATACATGGCAGGAGCAAAGCCCAGCATTGTACTGGGCATCATCGGTACAGGTTTGGCTGTGGTCATTTTGACTTTCAGTCTGCATTTATCTCCCTTGCAGCTGCCACTTCCCTTAGAGGATTATCAGATCAGTCGTCTGACCTCCTTTTTGGATCCCTACAGTGATCCATATGGCACCGGTTATCATATTATTCAGTCCTTAGTCGCTATTGGCTCAGGGGGGCTGTTGGGGAAGGGACTTTACCACGGCACCCAGGTGCAGTTGAATTTCTTGCCGGAGCATCATACGGATTTTATCTTTTCTGTGGTAGGGGAAGAACTGGGCTTTGTAGGGGCTGCAGTTGTACTGCTGCTTTATTATATTTTGCTCTCACGTACATTAAAGGTAGCCGCTCAGTCTCCGGATCAATTTGGCAGGCTTATTGTGATCGGGATTGTCTGCATGTGGTTGTTTCATATTTTAGAAAATGCAGGCATGGCCATTGGTCTCATGCCTGTTACCGGTATACCTCTGCCCTTCTTGAGCCATGGGGGCAGTTTTATGATTACCAACCTGATGGCCATAGGTTTAATCCTAAGTATTCAGCTGCGCAGGGAAAACATACTTTTTTAGTTATAACTATCCATTTGCGGCCATATATAAAAAACAGAGGTGGTCGCAATGAACAGGTCATTATTAGGTTATACACGCCCTGAATCCGCACGGGTGCGTCGGTTGAAAAACTTCTGCTTGCGTCTGGCAGCTGCCGTAATCATCTTTGGGATGATTGTCTTGGTTTCTGCTTCCGGTGGATCTTCCGGACAGGCTGTGCGTGAAGGTGTCAGTTATGTGCTGACAAAGGATTACGATTTCTCCGGGTACGAAAAGAAGATGAGGGAAGCAATCAGCTTGCTGCCTGAGCTATCGGTCCCCGGGATCAAGCGGGATTTAGAGGTGAGGGTCAGTACCTCCGGAACCTCCGGTGGAATGTCCGGCTTGCCGGCATCAGGTGAGCTTGTCAGAGGGTTCGGGTGGCAAAAAGACGATTCAAATTGGCCGTACTATTATGAGGGTGTTGAGCTCAGTGTGGACAAAGGCGCTTTTGTGCGTGCTGTGCTCCCGGGAAAAGTTGTGCGGGTTGTGACTGATGAGGAAAGGGGTGGTGTGGTTATTATCGAACATGCCCAGGATTGTGCCACCCTATACAGATGGTTAGAGGATATTGAAGTCAAAACCGGTCAAGATGTCACTGATGACCAGGTCATCGGTACTGCTGCAGACACCATTCTCTATTTTCAGTTCCGTGAAGGGGATCGTTTGGTTGACCCTGTTTCACGACTTCAAAAGTAGGAATCAGCGTAGGGTAAGCGCAGGGTGCCGGATATCCCAGGTCTCTCGGTTACATTTTATTATGGATTCTCTTGTAAAGGGGAGAATAATAAAGTAGTCTTTAAGAGACAGTTAATATCTAGTAACATTAGTAACTAGTCAGCTAAAAGATGCAGTACAGATCATGTCAGGTTTGAGGGTTGCCTGAGGACCAGTAATATGTCCGCCGTAGCCGGTTCTGACATTCTGTTTAGTTTATTATTTTCAGGAGGCCAATTTGTGGAAATAGAGCGAGTCTTGTTGGAAAAGATCTTACCTCAGGTACAAAAACCGGCCCGGTATCTAGGTACTGAGTGGAATGCCGCTCATAAAAACTGGGATGCTGTGCCTGTCAGGATGGCTTTTGCCTTTCCTGATCTTTATGAGGTAGGGATGTCACATTTGGGGCTGCAGATTTTGTATGGGTTGGTTAACAGCCGAGAAGATTATTTAATGGAGAGAGCATTTACGCCGGCTCCGGATATGGAGAGGGAACTGCGCAAAACAAAGGTGCCTTTGTTCAGCTTGGAATCCCATAAACCCCTGCAGGATTTTGATGTGATCGGGTTTACACTGCAATATGAGCTGACTTTTACCAATGTGCTCAATATGCTGGATCTGGCAGGTATACCCTATCGTACGAGGGAGCGGGGTGATGACCAGCCCCTGATTATTGCCGGGGGGCCCGCTGCCTTAAATCCGGAGCCGCTGACTCCTTTTATCGATGCTTTTTTGATCGGAGAGGGTGAAGAGGCGATTTTGGAGATACTGGATCTGGTAAGAGAGGTCAAGGGCAGCAGTGGGAGGGCATCGCGTTTACAACTGCTGGAGCGTCTCGTAGAGATCCCCGGTATCTATATTCCTTCCTTTTACAGTGAAGAATACCCGAGAAAACCCCTGCACCCCCGGGCACCCCAGCGAGTGCAGAGGCGTGTCCTGGATAAACTCGATTTCGCCTATTTTCCCACATCTCCTCTGGTGCCATTGGCTGAGGCTGTCCATGAGCGGGGTATGGTGGAGTTGTTTCGCGGCTGTACCCGGGGCTGCCGTTTCTGCCAGGCAGGGATGATTTACCGACCGGTGAGAGAGAGAGCACCAGAGGCACTTCTTGCTCAGGCGGAGGAGATCATCAAAAACACGGGGTTTGAGGAGTTGTCACTGATCTCTTTAAGCAGCCTTGATTATAGTGGCATGGCGGAGTTGCTACCCTCTTTAGCCAAGGGGTGTGCAACCACCAGGACAGGGCTTTCTCTCCCTTCACTGCGGGTTGATTCTTTTAGTGTGAAAACTGCCAAAGAATTACCTGGCCGTCGGACAAGTGTTACCCTGGCTCCAGAGGCGGGAAGTCAACGGCTGCGTGATGTGATCAACAAGGGAGTTACGGAAAATGATCTGTTAGAAGCGGTGGAGGCTGCCCTGGAGGCAGGGTGGTTTGCTGTCAAACTATACTTTATGGTGGGTTTGCCTACAGAAAAGAAGGAAGATCTGGAGGGCATAGCTGACCTGGTGGCCAAGGTAGTGAAACTGGGCAAGAGACAGAGCCAGGGTAGGAAGAGGCTCAGGGTGACAGTCAGTGCTTCCACTTTTGTGCCTAAAGCCCACACCCCCTTTCAGTGGGAGGGGCAGGACAGAAGTGATCTCTTAGAGGAAAAACATCAATATTTAAGAACATTAATCAAGAAAAGCAGAGCTGAATACAACTGGCACAATATAGAGACAAGCATGATCGAGGCTTGCTTTGCACGGGGCGGCAGAGAGATGGGGGCTGTCCTGGAAGAAGCATTTCTAAGGGGCTGCCGTTTAGATAGTTGGACAGAGCACTTTAACTACCAGGCCTGGCTAGAGAGTTTTGAGGTTGTCGGTATTGACCCTGCTGATTATGCTACGAGGTGTTTTGACTATGATGATTTATTGCCCTGGGAGGTCATCGATCCGGGAGTATCCAAGGATTATCTGATCAGCGAACACCGCAAAGCTATGGATGAAAAAGTGACTGTAGACTGCCGAGATGTCTGTGGCAAGTGTGGGGTCTGTTCATCATTGGGGGTTACTACCCAACTGGCCAGAGGGAGGGGATAAGGATGCCTGGGTATCGTCTTCAATATGCTAAAAGTGGTTCATCTTGTTTTCTGTCTCACCGTGAATTGATGACTACCTTACAGCGAGGCTTACGGCGGGCTTCTTTTCCGCTTACTTATAGTAAGGGGTATAATCCCCGTCCCAAGTTATCTTTTGGCCCTCCTTTGGGAGTAGGTGTGGCAGGACTGCAGGAGTATATTGATCTTGAATTAGACCAGGATATAAACACAGAGGAGTATCTCCATTCTCTGAACCGCCTGCTGCCACCCAGCATCCGGGCCAATAGCTTGACAGCTGTGCCGGCAGGGGCTAAGGGGCTGGGCAAGTTGATTAACTGTGGGCATTACCTGATCGATATTGGAGAGGGTAATGATGCTGATTGGGAGCAACTGCTGCAGTGCGGCGAAAATGAGGGAGCCTGGTCTTATGAAAGGCCAGGTGATGGGAAGGTATATAATGTATCTGATGCGATTATCAAAAGTGATGTTTATCATGAGGGAGAACGGTTATACATAGGTTTTTTACTGAAGGTGGGTAATGGTGAGATTCCACTGCGGGTGCTGCTGGATTTTCTTTCAGACAAGGGAGGGGCTGTACTCCTTCCTTCAATGGTCACTCGCACTGGGCTATACCATTTAGATAAAGGTTGCTTGCTTGACCCGTTGGGCAAGCGGAAGAATTTAAATTGAGGATTGAGGGGAAATGCGAAAAGAAATTTATATTCCGGTAACAAGGGAAGAAACAAAAGCAGCTGTGTTAGAGAACAGCAAGCTGGTGGAAGTGTATCTGGATCGCTCATTTCAAAAGCGTTTAGCCGGTAACATTTATAAAGGAAAGGTAGCCAATGTACTGCCGGGGATGCAGGCAGCATTTGTCAATCTCGGCTTAGAGAGAAATGCCTTTTTGTATGTGGAAGATGCCCGGCCGAATAACAGCAAGGCACTGCCTATTCAAAACATGGTTCATGAGGGACAGGATATTATAGTCCAGGTGGTCAAGGAACCCTTTGGGACTAAGGGTGCTCGGGTGACGACTCATTTAAATTTTCCGGGGCGTTACGTTGTATTTATGCCCGGATTTAATTCTATTGGGGTTTCCCGCCGCATCAAATCAGAAAAGGAACGTGAACGTTTAAAGAAAATAGCTGAAGGGGTCAGTGTTCCAGACTGCGGCTTGATAGTGCGTACTGCTGCTGAAGGGATCAAGCCAGACGAACTGAATAAGGATATTCAAGAATTATATAGGCTCTGGGGGTTGGTTAAGAAGAAGTCTGTGCACAAGTCAGCTCCTGCTTTGATTCATCAGGAACTGGAACTGGTTTCCTGGGTGTTGCGTGATCTTTTCGGGGAAGATGTTGATCGCCTGACGACAAATGACTCTGATACATATGAAAAGATCTTGGAGTTAGTTTCGACCTTTGATTCCCATTACAGCAACAGAGTCTTTCTTTCTACAGATGAAGTAGATCCCGGTGAACTGGATCAGGAGGTATATAAAGCTCTGCGTCCCAAGGTTTGGTTGAAAAGTGGGGGGTACCTAGTTTTAGATGAAGCAGAGGCACTTACTGTAATAGATGTGAATACAGGTAAATACACGGGGGTTAAAAACTTTGCAGAGACCATTTTTCGTACCAATATAGAGGCTATTCCGGAGATCGTGCGTCAGATCCGGCTACGCAATTTGGGGGGAATCATAGTCATCGACTTTATTGATATGGAACTGGCAGAACACCGCAGTGAGGTGGTCCGACAGTTGGAGGAGGAGCTGAGAAAGGACAAGACCAGAACCTGTGTGCTCGGTCTTACCCAGTTGGGTTTGGTAGAGCTTACCAGGAAAAAGGTGCGTCCCAGTCTCAGCAGCCTCATTGAGCGAGCCTGCCCTTACTGTGAAGGAACGGGAAAGGTGCTTTCTGAAGAGACAGTGAGCATGCAGGCTTGTTCTGAGATCAGATCCCTAGCTGATAGAGTGGGGAAAAATGCCGAGGGAATCCTGGTGGAGGTGCATCCTACTGTGGCTGCCTTTCTCATCGGTGGCGGAGGATCTCATCTCAGGGAACTGGAAAAGGAGATCGGTAAAAAGATCATCATTAAAGGGAGCGACAACCATCATCAGGAAGATGTGCAGGTAAGAGCGCTTTACGATAAGGAAGAGATCGATACCCTCTCAGCACCGGTCAAAGTCGGAGAGATCCTGGATGTAGAAGTGGAAGAGATCCATGCTACTAATCCCAAAGATGGTATTGCTCGCATCCAGGGTTATATCATAGACATTGAGGAAGCCAGTGACTTAGTCGGTAAGCAGGCAACTATCAAAGTTGAAAAAGTCTATCGCACCTGTGCCAGGGCACGAGTGATTGGGAAGTGACTAATTACCAACCACTAACGACTAATCTGCTTGACATCGGGGGGTGTCAGGTGCTAAAATTCCGTTGTGACTGTTGTATAAATAACGCTCGGGAAGGGTTTTAAAGAGCTTAGGAGGCCACCCTGGAATTCCGGCGAAGGAGGAATAGTTTATATGTTTGCAATTGTAGAAACTGGTGGTAAACAGTATAATGTTCACCAAGGTCGTGTGTTGCGAGTAGAAAAGATCGATGCCGCTGAGGGAGACCAGGTAGTACTTGATAAGGTACTGGCAGCAGAAGTTGATGGGGATCTGCAGATAGGAACCCCTTATGTATCGGGGGCACAGGTAAAAGCCAAGGTGCTCAGTCAGGGGAAGGGCAAGAAAATCCTTGTTTTTAAGTATAAGCCCAAGAAGAACTATCGCCGCCGCAAGGGGCACCGGCAGCTGTTTACAGAGTTGATGGTACAGGAAATATCCCTTGGTCAGCAGGATAGTGACGCTGCTGTTGAGTCATAAAATTGCAAAATCATGATTCATGCCACCTTTTGGGAAAATAAAGATAGCGAATTGTATGGTTTTTTAGTTAGGGGCCATGCAGGATATGCTCCAGTCGGTGCAGACATAGTTTGTGCCGCTGTCTCGACTCTTGTCCTAACAGCGGCGGCAGGGCTTAAGCATTTCCTGACCTTAGATCCTTTGATCGAGGAGAGGGCCAAAGATTCTAGTGACATTTATGTTAAATTGATACTGCCAGAAGATCTGACAGAAGATGAAAGAAGAAGCGCCCAGGTGATCCTGGAAACTATGGAACTGGGAATGAGGGGGATCTCTGGGAACTACGGAAAATATCTAGAAGTGAGGAGGTGCTATAATAATGAGATTTGATCAGTTTGATCTGCAGTTGTTTGCACATAAAAAGGGAGTAGGTAGTTCCCGCAACGGGCGGGACAGTGAGTCCAAGAGGCTTGGTGTGAAGAGGGGTGACGGCCAGCATGTCACTGCCGGAAACATTATCATTCGCCAGCGGGGGACAAAGATCAACCCTGGGTGGAATGTAGGCCGAGGAAAGGATGACACCCTTTTTGCACTGACTGATGGATATGTGAAGTTCGAGGCGAAGGGTAAGCACAAGAAACAGGTCAGTGTTTACGCTGAAATGGCCTAAATATTGATGAGCGGATTTCTCCCCTGGCCTTAAAGGACCAGGGGAATTTGTTATTATCAACTTTATCAGTTGACTTGTGAGGTTAAGTGTATGTTCTATGATTATGCTAAAATTTATGTTAAGGCTGGGGATGGTGGGAATGGATGTGTTGCCTTCCGCCGTGAGAAGTATGTTCCCGCAGGGGGCCCCAGTGGTGGAGATGGCGGAGCAGGTGGCAGTGTAGTGTTCGTCGCTGAGCGCAATGTCCAGACTCTCATCGATTTCCGCTATCGCAAGCATTATAAAGCAGAGCGTGGAGAACATGGCAAAGGGAAGAATCAGCACGGCAAAAATGGTACTGATTTAATTGTGCGGGTACCTGTAGGTACTGTAGTCCGGGATCTTGAGGGTTCATTGTATGCTGATCTGAAGAGAAATGGGCAGCAGCTTACCGTGGCTCGTGGCGGAAAGGGTGGACGAGGCAATGCCCGCTTTAAATCACCGAAGCTGCAAGCACCACACTTTGCTGAGCGGGGGGATCCCGGGCATGAGCTGACAGTGGAACTGGAACTCAAACTGCTGGCTGATGTAGGGTTTATTGGCTTTCCCAATGCGGGAAAATCAAGCCTGCTGAGCCGCATTTCAGCGGCACGCCCGAAAGTTGCCAACTATCCTTTTACTACACTAAGCCCTGAATTGGGTGTTGTCCAGGTTGGTGAACGCAGTTTTGTTGCGGCAGATCTGCCGGGTCTTATTGCCGGAGCGCATACAGGTGCCGGTTTAGGACACCGCTTCTTGCGTCATGTTGAGCGCACCAGGGTGCTTCTTCTCGTTGTGGACACAGCCGGGACGGAAGGCAGGGATCCTAGCGAGGATGCCCGGATCATTCTGCAGGAACTGAAGCTATACCAACAGGAATTGGCGAACAAGCCTTTGCTCATCGCCGCCAACAAGATAGACCTGCCTGAAGCTGTAGCTAACCTTTCTTCTTTGCAGCAGAAGTTTTCGGAACTGGAGATCTACCCGATTTCTACAGTAAGCGGGGCTGGGCTCAAGGAGCTTTTGTATGCTATCGCCAGTCAAGTGGAGAAAGCAGCAGAAATGTCAGATGAACAAGAGATAGAGGTAGAAGAGGAGATACGCCTTGTAACAGCCGATGAGTTACAAGAGAGGGGTTTCGACATTATCAGGCTGGAAGATGATGTCTTTCAGATCTCAGGCAAGGGCCTTGAGCGCCTGGTGAGACGTCTTGACTTGGAAATTCCGGATGCCTTCAGCTATTTTCAGCATATTATACGCAACATGGGTATTGAGGATGCCCTGCGTGAAGCTGGAATAAAGCAGGGGGATACCGCAATCATTGGTGACTTTGAATTTGAGTGGCAGGATTAGAGGAAAACATAAGTAAAGGATGTAGGTGGCAGGAATTGATGACAGGAAAACAGAAAAAGTATTTGCGCTCTCTGGCTGCCAAGATGACTCCAAGTCTACAGGTGGGGAAGTCAGGGATCAGTGATAATGTGGTGCTTCAATTGGAGGAAGCTTTGACAGCACGGGAATTGACCAAGGTGCGGGTACTTTCCAACAGTCCTGTCCAGGTCAATGATGCCGCTGCCATTTTGAGTGAACGGACAGCATCTGAAATCGTACAGGTTATCGGCCGCAGTATTGTTCTCTATCGACAGGGCGAGAAATTAGAAATTACACTACCGGAATAGTGGTTAGTGGTTGGAAAAGATAAAAGATGGGGGAGCGCGGCGGAGTGATGTAATGTTTCGTTTTCGTGATTCCCGGAAAATAGAGCAGGAGATGGGTCAGGAGAACTGTTCTCTTGACCCAACACGGGACGCGAGAACCGTCCCCGCGTCTCAGAGAATGGAGAAATGTTGATGTCTGGTTATGAGCGGGCGAGAATTAAAAGTGCGCGTCGGATTGTGGTTAAGGTAGGCACAAAGATCATCTGTGGCAGCAGTGGGCATCTCGATCCGCAGCGTATGGAAAGACTTGTGCAGGATTTGGTTTCTCTCTGGGAAGAGGGGCGGGAGGTTATTCTTGTCAGTTCAGGATCTATCGCAGCCGGTGTGGGCAGGTTGGGACTCCTTCCCAGCAAACCCAGGACTATACCTGAAAAGCAGGCAGCAGCGGCTGTGGGTCAGGGGATTCTCATGCAGCACTATGAAACCTATTTTATACCACAAGGTGTTATCATAGCCCAGGTTCTCCTTACCAGAGATGATATCATCACCAACCGTGAGCGCTATTTGAATGCCCGCCATACTCTGCAGTCGCTTTTGGGTTTTCGAGCTGTCCCTATCGTCAACGAGAATGATACAGTGGCAGTGGATGAGATCCGTGTCGGGGATAATGATACGCTGGCAGCTCTGGTGGCCTGTTTGGTTGATGCTGATCTCTTGATTCTGCTTACTGATCTTGACGGCTATTATACAGATGATCCTCATAAAAATATGGCTGCAGAATTGATCCCTGAGATTTATAAAATCACACCAGAGATCGAAGTCGGTGCCGGCGGGCGTGGATCCGCTTTGGCTACCGGGGGGATGGAAACAAAGATCATGGCAGCCAAAACAACCATGCAGGTCGGAATACCCCTTGTGATTGCCAGCGGTATGAGAAAGGGGACACTGCAGGCAGTATTAAAGGGGGAACCTGTTGGTACGCTATTTGTACCTCAGGAGGACCGCATGCAGGCTCGTAAGCTGTGGATAGCCTTTGGTTCCCCGGTCCAAGGGAAGGTTTTTGTGGATGATGGTGCCGCTACTGCCCTATTAAACAAGGGAAAAAGTCTCCTGCCCAGCGGTGTGGTAAGGGCAGAAGGGATATTTACTGCCGGAAATGTCATCGAAATTGTAGACCTGTCCGGGCGTGAGATCGCTAGAGGTATCAGTAATTATCCCATCGATGAACTGCAGTTGATCAAAGGACATAACAGCAGAGAGATACAAAAGATTTTAGGATATCATGATTATGATGAAGTTGTGCATCGGGACAATCTAACGATTGTTTCCAATGAACATAAATGAGAGGGGGTTTAGTAACATGCTGAAAGAGCAGATGCAAGAGATTGGAGAGTCAGCGAAAAGTGCTTCCTATCTACTGTCAGGAGTTTCGGCCGAGGTTAAGAATCAGGCTCTCTGGGCTATGGCCAGAGCGTTGCGGGAAAGGACAGAGATGATCCTGGAAGCCAACAGCCAGGATATGGATGCCGGACGGGCAAAGGGTCTAAGTGATGCTTTGCTGGATCGCTTGCTGCTCACCCCGGATCGCATTAATAATATGGCTGAAGGCTTGCAGGCACTTGTCGGCCTTCCTGATCCAGTTGGTGAGGTAACTAAAATGACGGTCAGGCCAAACGGCCTGCGGGTAGGAAAGATGAGGGTGCCATTGGGGGTTATCGGGATAATCTATGAAGCCCGACCCAATGTTACTGTGGATGCTGCCGGACTATGCCTCAAGTCAGGAAATGCAGTGATCTTAAGGGGTGGTTCTGAGGCGTTGAATTCAAACCTGGCTCTGTCTAATGTAATCAGTGTCGCTGCTGCAAGCGCTGGGATTCCCGAAGGGGCGATTCAGTTGATCCCGACAACAGATCGGGAAGCCGCCAGCATCATGATGACGATGAATGATTGTATAGATGTTTTGATTCCCCGGGGTGGAAGAGGGCTGATCAAGGCGGTGATTGCTCAGGCTACAGTGCCTGTACTGCAGACTGGCCTCGGCAATTGCCATACCTATGTGGAAGAGGATGCGGACCTGAATGCAGCTCTGAAGATAGTGGTGAATGCCAAAACCCAACGCCCGGGAGTATGCAATGCCATGGAATCCCTTCTGGTGAATGCAAAGGTAGCTGAGGAGTTTCTGCCTCCTGTAGTTGCTGCACTTCAGGAGAAGGGTGTTGAAATGCGGGGCTGTTCCAGGACAGTAGAGATCTGTTCCGACTGTGTTCCAGCAGTAGAGGAAGATTGGGGAACCGAATACCTAGATTTAATTTTGGCAGTAAAGGTAGTAGAGGATCTAGAAGAAGCTATCACACATATTAATACCTATGGCACCAAACACTCGGAGGCGATCATCACTAACAGCTATCAGAAGGCTACTCAATTCATACAAAGGGTTGATGGGGCTGCTGTTTTTGTTAATGCCTCAACACGTTTTACAGATGGCAACCAGTTCGGTTTCGGGGCTGAGATCGGGATCAGCACCCAAAAGCTGCATGCTCGTGGACCGATGGGCCTGGAGGAATTAACCTCCACGAAATTTATCGTTCTCGGTGATGGCCAGATCAGATCATAAAGCAGCAAAAGAGGGGCATAAACATATGAGTAGGCAGCGGATTGGGATACTGGGAGGCACCTTTGATCCTATACATAACGGGCATCTGATGGCAGCTGAGACAGCAAGGGAACGTTTTTCCTTGGAAAAGGTATTTTTTATGCCTACAGGTATACCGTCACATAAGCATAAGATTACAGAATACTGGCACAGGCATCTGATGGT
>DIQC01000067.1:0-8661 GCA_002426495.1 Thermacetogenium sp. UBA5472 | reverse complement strand
GCTGCGTCAGGTGTACAGTAAGCAGGATACAGACATTTATTTCATAACAGGGATTGATACCATTGTGGAAATTTTTGGCTGGAGAGAGTCGGAAGAGCTTTTATCGCTGTGTAAATTTATTGCAGCTACACGCCCTGGTTATGATCCACACATTGTCAGAGATATTTTAGGGAAGTATTATCCTGATGTTATAGATTTTTTAGAAATGCCGCAGATGAACATCTCCTCTTCAAATATCCGCAGGCGTGTACGGGAGGGGAAGTCCATCAAGTACTTGGTCCCTGAGGTAGTAGAGAAATATATCAGACAACAGGGACTTTATTTTTCTAACCCTTCGGAAACTTGCTTCGATAGAATATGATAGATAGGGAGATGGTTTCTGTTTCCGTGAAGGATAATAGACTAGCTCACTGCTCTGAGCAAAGCAAAATTAAACAGGTAATGCATGAGTATGAAGGGATATTAAAGGACAAATTAACTGAGAAAAGGTATGTTCATGCCCTTGCTGTGTGCAACTGCGCCTCTGAACTGGCAGGTATCCATGGCCTCAACCGCCGGCAGGCGGAACTGGCAGGATTGTTCCATGACTATGCCCGGGATCTGCCTGCAGATGAACTGCTGCGCATCGGGCGAGCCAAGGAGTTGGTTACTCACGAAATTGAGCAGCAGTGTCCTCTTTTGCTGCACGGCCCTGTAGGAGCAGCCTTGATAGAAGAAGAACTGGGCATTCATGCCCCACAGGTGTTGGAAGCTGTGGCCATGCACACCTTGGCAGGTCCAGCTATGGGGAGAATTGCCCAGATTGTTTATATAGCAGATCTGACAGCTACAGGGAGAGATTTCCCTCTTGTTGATTATCTGCGTACGCTATCACAGACAAGTCTTGAGCAGGCACTCTTAGAGTGCATTGCTTCTACTATTAGTCATTGTTTGGAAAAGCGTCAGCTTATCCATCCCCAGAGCATTGAGGCGTGGAATTATTATTCCCAAGAACTGAAAGGAGTGGAATGAAATATTGGATTCCGGCCAAGAAAGGGCCATCAGTGCTGCGCAAGCAGCCGCCAGAAGAAAGGCTTATGATATTAAAGTGCTTGATTTGACAGGGATTTTTCCTGTAGCAGATTACTTTGTGATCTGTACCGGGCGCAGTACGACTCAACTTGCAGCAATCCAGCGGGAGGTTGAAGATGATTTGAAGAAAGCCAGCGAATCTTACCGCAGACAGGGCAGCCCGGAATCAGGATGGATACTGTTGGACAATGGGGATGTGATTATTCACATCTTTAGTGAAGAAGCTCGGGAATTTTATGATATCGAGCATTTATGGGGTGATGGTAGGGTAGTTGCGACAAATTTCTAAACATTTCTTACTACCTGCTCCCAACTTTAGATTCCTCAACTGTCCCCATCACCATAGTGATCACCCCTCCTTGTCGTGATCCCATTTGAATAGCCCATAAGAGAAGGAGGGGCATACCCTTCCTATATAATCGCCTTTTCCACCCCTTCGGCTTAGCCCATCAATTCCATCCATTTGGGCATCTTCTAGCAGCCATTTCTGAATTTTCTTTTTCCTGAATGTGAAACTCCTCGGATGAATAAGCTAATAAATCCTGTGGGAAGTTGTTGCGTTTCCCCATTGTTTATCCTAATATGACAAGATAAATCAAAGGATTCAGAATTAACAATAGCGAACTAATCCATATAAGACAGGAAGGACCATTATTTGGGTGATAGAGATTAGTGCTCAAAGGGGAAAGGGGGATGGAATATGAAATACAGGCTTTTAATTTTCAGCGATACGCTAGAATGGAGCGATTGCCTAGCTAATGTGTTTAATAAAAACAGTTCTTTCGATGTTTTAGGAGTCTTTCCTGTCTCTGATATTCTTCAGACAGTAGCTGACTACTATCCGGATATTATCCTTTGGAAACTTGATTCTAATAACCTCTTGCCGGTTATTGCAGATATCTGTGCCAAAAATCCCTTTTCGCGGCTGGTGGTCGTTGTGCGGGATCCCAGTGAATTTGATATGTACGAATTAATCCGCTCAGGTATATCCGGTTGTTTGCCCTTTCGTCTGCTGTCCCAAGAGATAGTTTATGCAATAAAATTGGTTGTCGAATATGGAGTTCTTTGTCTCCCACGTTTTGGTCCGGAGTATGATGCCAATAATACTTCTCATGATGTGCCTTCTAATGTGTCAACCTCTATAGGGTGTCTTACCAACAGGGAGCAGGATGTTTTAACTTTAATCAACCAGGGCGAGTCCAACCAGGAGATCGCCTCTAATCTGTTCATCTCAGAATCTACTGTTAAATCCCACCTGCGCAGCATTTTCCGAAAACTAGGTGTTAAGCATCGCCATGAATTGCGGACATTAAACTTAGTGAAGAAATAAACTTCTTTGTTGAATTGGTTTAATGTAGACTACTCCTTTGGGTTAGACCTATTAGCCTTTTTTGATATAGATTTTTTTTGTGCCGGATTCTCTCCGGTATTTTTTATTGCCGTTTTATCCATTTAAGCTCTTTAATTATAGATGATAGTTACCTTTCATAGTCCCCTCCTGAAATTAATCCTATCCGGATTATGGTTAGTACTTCATGCTCCTTTTTTACGCCTGATGGTCAATAGCAGGGGAGAAGAGTGGTGTGTTATCTTTATTTCAAGTCAGTGGTTGACAAGTTAATAGTTAAAAGTTTACAAGAAGTGTCGGTGCTGAAGGTAGGCTTCAACTAGGTTAATTGAGGGGGCATCGTGTAGTGAGAAAAAAGAATTTAAACCCCGCATTTTTGTTGCATAAAACCTTAGAAATCAGGCACTTGAGCAGCATGTCCCCGCAGAAGGGCAAGTCTTGGGCACAAGATCCTCAGCATTATGTCCAGCTATGGATGACGATTTCTCGTTTCTTGCTATGGTTGCTGACAGCAATCCTCTACCTGAGTGGTCCGCCTTCCTCCATGATTGGAGTAAAAATAGGGGTCATTGCTGCCCTTGGATTTGAGGCTGTGCTGGCCACCCAACTCTATCAGGATACCAGGGACAGATCCTTCATTCTGGTGGTAAGCATTGCTGAAACCCTAGGAATCATCTTGCTCATTTTGATCACCGGTGGCTTAGATAGTCCTTTTGTGTGGTATGCCCTAAATCCAATTTTAGCTGCTGCAGTTTTCCTGCCCTTTATCTACTCCTGGCTCAACTTGTTAGTCTTCATCAGTATTGCAATTGCTGCCAGTACTCTCTATCCGGGCATCCAGGTGCCCTTCTTCTATTATCTGTATGTACATTTAGATCTATTGTTAGTCTTCTTTTTTCTTACACTTCTTTATCAGATATGCGCCAGCCTCATATCTCGCTTATCAGTTGCCAACAAAAAGCTTTCTGAAGCCCAGGCCTTGACTGAAAAAGCACTGCTCTATGTCTCCTCCTTCGAAGAAGCCCTACAAGCATTTTCAGCGCAACAGGACCGGGATCAACTGGCAGGTGTCCTTTCTCAATATGCTTCCATTCTGGGCGGTTATCCGGCAGTATGTATGCTGGAAAGCATAGGATTGCATTGCTCTGAGCACAAGGAATCATGTGTCCGTTTTAGTGAAGACTACTCGACCATTTCCAAATCCACATGGGAAAATGGCATGAAATATTTGCGTGACAACGACTTAGTTTCCCGGGGATTATTATCCACTGAAGTCGACGGCCTGGAAGGGCAAATGTTATCTGTCCCCATTAAATCCTGTGGAGAAGCGTTCGGCAGCTTAGCCTGTATGGGTGTTCCTCCCAAAAGCAAGGAGCACGTTTCCAGATGGTTGCAGCTGATGGCTGATCTGGGCGCCATTGCCTTGGAGCGTCAAAAAAGTGATGAGATCTGGGGACGTTTCCTGGTCAGCGAGGAACAAAACCGCATTGCCAATGAAATTCACGATGGCGTTATCCAATATCTATTTAGCACCGTTTGCGCATTGCATAAGCTGTCACAGGAATATGTCAGTCTTCAGGATGAATCTGTCCAGGAACAATTAAAGCTGATTCAAGCCACCGTTCAAAAGGTCTCTCGTGAGCTCCGGGCTTCCATCTACGATATCAGTCCCTATAAACGGGGGGAGAGTGTATTTGTTGAGGGTCTGGCAGCTTATCTGGAAAAACTGGGCTGCCTGAACGGGATCCAGGTACACCTTTTTACGGAAGGGGACGAAAATGGATTGGATTCCTACCGCTGTAAGAGTCTGAATCGAATTATCCGCGAAGCTTCCAGCAACGCCATCAGGCACGGCAATTGCCATACCCTCACCATTAGACTAAACATGTCGCCAGCGGAAACGGTATTGGAAATAGAAGATGATGGTTGTGGCTATCAGGAAAATCCTGACTTAAGTCAAGACCGGGAGCCAGGGCTGGGTATCCAAAATATTCAACAAATCGTTCATAGCTATAATGGTGAGCTGGAGATAGCAGGTACAGCCAACCGCAGCACAGTGCTCAAATGCACCCTGCCGGGAAGGCATTTGCATGTTGTGAGAGAGGAGGGAGTATCTTGAGGCTTGTCATCATTGATGACCATCCCCTGGTTCTACAGGGTATTGAATCTATTGTGGATATGGAGAATGATATAAAAGTCGTTGGCACAGCCACATCGGGCGAGCAGGCTGTAGAACTGCTGCAAGAGACCCAGCCGGACATTGCCATGGTTGATCTTCGTTTGCCTGGTGAATCTGGTTTGGATATTATCAAAATGGGCAAGGAAATTGCGCCTGAGTGCCGGTTTATTATCCTGACTTCCTATAGCGGCCGGGCTGATGTGCAGCAAGCAATGGAACAAAAAGTGGCAGGCTATTTGCTGAAAGAAGCCCTGCCCGAAGAGATTTTGGCCGCCATCTGTTTGGTTGCCAAAGGGCGAACCTACATAGATCCGGGCATTATGCAATTAGTTTACAGCCAGGATAAGCATGATCCCATTGAACAGCTTACATCTCGGGAAAAACAGGTTCTGGCGGCTATTGCAGAAGGAAAATCCAACCGGGAAATCGCCCACGACCTTTATGTAACTGAATATACGGTAAAAAAACATATGAGCCAGATCCTTAGCAAATTGGAAGTCAGCGATCGCACCCAAGCAGCGATTATGGCTATAGAAAAGGGCTGGGGCAGGCAGGAGATAGTCTAGGCGCCCAGCCTGTATCCAACTTCAATTTCCAATCATGGTCACCTGGCTTTTGCTCGGTGTCTATTTTTCTTTCATTTCAGTTCTCATTTTATAGAAGCCTGGCTTCTGACTAGTGTCTATTTTCAGAGAATAACGGTAGATCAGCGGCTCATTGATTACGTAAAATATATGGTTTCTCTCCCGGGCATTTTCATACAAGATAGGCTGTGCAACCTCATCAGCCACCTTCACCAAGTCATCAAAAGAGTGTACCCCAATTGTGTTTTCTCCTGATATGGCGGGAATGCTAACAACGCCTGCTACAATTCGATCCCCATGTTTCTGGATGATCCGGCGGAGTTCTTTTTCGACCGGGTCTTGATCCTTGGCTTTGGTAAATAAAATTGTCAGCAGAAGTATAAGTGCTAATATTACAGCGGCTACGGCAAATCCAATCCTGGCCGCCTTTACCTTAAAAAGGCTTTCAGTCTTGCTGTTTGCGATTGAACTATCTTTGTTTTCCGTTAGGTTCCCTTGCACCATAAAAGAATTTCCTTCCAGCGGTATGACCATGACCAGGGTCAGGGGTTCCTCAAGCGTTCCCTGGGGGGTTGACGCAGATGCCTGCACAGAATAGGTGACCGCCAGTTCCACCAGGTCGGCGCTGAAGCTTAGTTCTTTGGCCACCTGGTCGGCAAAACTTATATAGGAACGAATGTCAACCGGGATCGTCTGTTTTAGTTCCAGCTGGCCGTCATGGGTGGAAAAGGGCTGGGGTGGCAGCAGCACCGAGGGCTTTGTCCAAATTTCGACTTTTTCTGGTTCTCCCTCTTGACTTCCTTTTTTCCCCTGCAGCACATAACCGGTAACTGCGGCATTCACCTGGTATTGCCCGGTTATATCGGCTGGAGCCTCCCCGATAAAGCGGTAGTTAAAGGTTGTTTCGATATATTGAGTTAAAGAGGTGATATAGGTCTGATCGGGACCGGCAACTTTTTCAGGGAAAAGGTCATTTGGGGTAAGGAATACCCGGTAATCCACCTGACTCTGCTGTTGGCAGGTATAGACCGGTACCTGCTTTTCTGTTGTGGCTGGTTGTTTAAACAACCATGCCGTCAGCCCCGCCGAGCCGATCAGCAGCAGGGAGAGAGAAACGATCAACCCTCGTCGCAAATTTGTGTTTATGGTTCTTCCCATTGCGCATCACTCCTTAACTGTAATAAGTTCCATACCCCTGACAAGGGGATGGTTATTCTGTCATCACCGGACTGCCGGTGATGAATATTGTCAGCAAACGATCAGTTCCAAGCCCCACGTAGCCAAAGGGTTAAATAACCTAGCTTGGGAATGATCATGACGACCTTGCCTTGTACATCCTGTTCCGCCAAAAGATCGCTCTCCGGTTCTCCATTGGCATCTCCCTTAGTGGTGAAATACCTTCCCTCCTCTGCTTTCTCTACATCTATAATCCTGTGGGTAACTTTCATGCTTCCGACAGGGAACATGACGATATCCCTCAATTTAGCCTCACTGCCAGGTATGGTATGAAGAATTGCCACATCACCAATATTCATAACCGGCACCATGCTGCCACTCAAAATTACCCTGGGGCTGTAGCTGAATACGCCCAGACAAAACCAGATGATTAAGATAGATGCCAAGCCAGCTCCCGCCCAGGGAAGGTAGCCTGTTTCCTGGCGGCTTGGTTTGGCTTCACGGGACTCTTCTTTATAGATCTGCTGGATCAGGATTAAAGTTACCAGGGGCACCAGGGTACCTATCAGAGCGGCCATCACCCAATTCTCACCATTGGGCAGCAGCGGAGACAGTCTTTCAAAAACTAACAGCCCTCCCCGGTAAATTATAGCTGGCACAGGGCCGCCCCAAAATGCCAGGTAGGTGGTCAGAATATTTTCTGCTAGCCCTGGGAACAAACTGGCCCCGACGAACTCTGTGAGCTCTTTGGCACCCTGCAGGTTAAACAGCCGGTTTAAGGGAAGCAGCAGAAAAGTGAAAAGCAAAGAAATTCCGGCAATGTCTAAGAACGCGCGCCGCCGAAAAAAGCGGTTTACCAGCCAGGAACGGGTGATTTCAAAGGCTATCAAAGCTGTGCCCTCATATAAAAGATTGATGATGATGCCCAGCAAGCTGTGGTCATAGGGACTCTTCCCAAAACCGAAAAAGACCCCCTCCAGCAGAACCGCGAATATGGCGATGAAAACGGCGATCAGGGCCATCCCATATAGCAGACGGCGCAGACGCAGTTTGCCGGCAATTCTTGCGCTGGGCACCCTCAGCAGTAGGATGATCAGCAAAGCCCACATGATCGCAGGCAACAAATAGCTTCCCAGCGTCCCGCCAATTTTGGGACCTAGCACCAGGTTATCCAGCAAAAACGCCGCCACCAGGGCGCAACCTACCATAAGCGGATAATAGGCAGCATCCCTGACTCTTAGTAGTTTCACTCCTATCCCGGTAATAGCGAATTCACCTCCCCAGGCTGTCCGGTTAGAGAATATAAAACGGCAGCCTCTTTTCTGGTTAATTATACAAAATTGCCCAAACCCCTGCTAAGTAATTACCTTCCAGGAAAAAACGGGGAGAAGAGGCTTCGCTCTTCTCCCCGTTTGCTGCAATCATAACTTATTGCTCTGAGGCTGAGACACTCTCATAATACTTATGCTTATTTGTTGAAATCTGCAAACTTGGGCTCATCTACGTTTACACCATTACCTGGATCCAACAAGGGGTCTTTTCTATTCATAGTTGTAAGATCATTTCCAAATTCAAAGTTATATCCATTCCACTGAATGGCATTCAGTTTAATGGAAAATTCATAGGTGGCATCCTGATTTGCTGCCTCTTTCACCCGAGTATAAATGGCTACCGGGATTGATTCCCCGGGATCGATCTGATAGCCGTCTAATGCTACTTCAGGTTCATCTCCTGAGTTACTCCAGATCATAAAATCTTCACCGTTGTCTTTTGCTTTGGTAGGATCAGCGTCAAACCAGATTTCAATCAGTAAATCGTTAGCAATACTAAGTGCATTAACTGTGCTGATGTCGAATTTGGCAGGTACAGTACCATTGTTAGTAATGGTGGTGAAAATGCGCTCCTGATATCCGGGATAGCCATTATCCAATGTAATGGTTAATACATCGTTTTCATTATTATAGGCTCCAGCATCGCCCTTAGTCTGGTTACTAAATGCCGCTTCCATGGAAGCAATGTTTTTGGCATTGTTGGTATTGCCATTGTCCATTTCATCCAGACCTTCATTACCTGCAGTTACACCATATACATCACCATCATAGCCGGTGTAATTCGGTCCCGGGTCAGGATTGAATAAGTTGCCAAATTCTACATTAAGATAACCTGTCTCAACTGTCTCTTTAATCACCAGTTGGTCTGCCCACATGGCGTATGCTCCACCCAGAGCGGCAAAGGCAAACACTGTTATTAGCACCAACACTTTAATTTTTTTCATGCCTTTTCCTCCTTGTATACTATGAGCA
>DIQC01000018.1 GCA_002426495.1 Thermacetogenium sp. UBA5472 | reverse complement strand
GCGCAGACGGTGTCATAGCCTTTCCCTTCGAAATATTCTCGGTTAATTTCCATCACATCGGTGTCATCCTCTACCATTAAGAGCTTAATTTTTTTCATCCTACCAACTCCGTTTCTTCGCTGATATTTTACCATATTTTCATAGGAAGAATATACTATATATTGAATTAGAAATTCAAAATATATAGACACGAATTGGTGCAATGTGCCATTTATTTTGGCATAGCCCTGAACAGGCACATGTGCAATATAAATTGAAAAAGAAGTTAATAAAGAAAGCACCAGTTGATACATGATTTATAAGCAACAGGTACAACTCATGCAGATTTTTCAAATATGTAAAGTCTCAGGGTGGATTATATCAAAAGCTTGCAGCGATCTACACACAAAACACATAAGGGAAGAGCTTTTAGTACGTGGATTTTGGTGCGCATCCAAAATATACGGTTAAGATTTCTTAACCTTTCGCAAAAAGGGAAATTTCACTGCTATTCTTGGAGTATGCCGGATTTATAACGAGGCTTAGATGTGCCCCACCAGGCATTTTTTAACCATTCCGGTTGAAAAATGCCTGGTGGCGGGTACATATTTCTCAAATGAGGTGGTTTTATGCTGCAAATAACACGGGTGGACATTGTAGACGGACAAACGCTGGACATCGAGCTGAGTAATGGACACCTAATACTTTTTGATACCCGGTGTCTGCCTGAGGAAAATCATAGATACGGCAGCCTCAGAGATTTGGAGGTATTGCCCCGCCCTAGCACCGACGGTCAGAGCATCTTCTGGCCAGACGGCTCCAGGATTTCGCTGAAAGAAATACTCAGATGGCTGTCATCACAAAACAATCAGAAATAAGGAGGTAATAAACAAAATGAAACAAATTGGTAGCTTGTTTATGGTGCTGTGCATGTCATTGACTATGCTGCCTGTGACGGTTCTTGCGGGACTGGATAATGAGGCGACTGCACAGACAGTGGAAACCGGTACATCAGGGTATGAGCTGAATCTGCAAAGCACGCAGGCGGCAACTGCCACCACCGGCTCTGCTATCACCCTTCCTATACCTGGCGACGTTCTTCAAATAGAAGGCGGTGAGCTAAAGGATGGTGTGCTGGTTTTCAATCTAGGGGACTACGATACATTTAAAGAATTTTTAACAGAGGGCAAGCGCTTTCCCATTACTATCACCCGGCCTAAGGGGGGAGAGGCTGGATATCCTGTTACTGCAAGGGTTGAGTCATACTCCGGCAGCAATGATATAGGCTTCCAGATATTTGATGCCGAAAACGGCGGAGATTCTCTCGGATATATCGAATTCCAGCCGAATGTGATAAGTAAAACAATATACATTGGAGAAGAGTATAGCTTTGGCGACAATAGCAGAAGCAGCGGTACGCTCAGCTCCTACATTTTCTTCAGCGATTTTGACAGAACCACGATGACCACCCCGGTGATTCGGCTGGAAACTGCAAAGAATGACATTGAGGAGGATAAGTCTGACCTGCCGCTTATTGTTCAGGCCAAAGTTTCGGGAATCAATTCTACGCAACTGGGAAATAGCAGGATCATCAACGTATGCTTTAAAGATAGGAAAAATAGCTTTAACTATACTGATAGAGGATTTTGTGAGATTACGGACAATTTGACCATGAATCTGAGAAGAGGCACCGAAACACGGGAACTCAAGCCTGTTGAAGCCGTCGGAACGATCCTGAGCGATGCGAGCTTTGTAATACCCCCCAATGATCCAATCAGTGAGGAATGGGAAGTTGTCAGCATCACCGGCATAAAGGATGCGGCAAACGGCAGCGTAAAAGACTTCACATACAGTGCCGACTATGCCGATACCGAAATCATTGTCTCAGAGTACACATTCTCCTACAATGGAGAACCCGCGTTCGGTCCTGTGACCACCGACAAGGAAGTGTATAAAGGACTTGAAAGCATCAAGGTATCCGTACCGGTGCAAAATGCTGATGATATAGGCTTTGAAACCCAATTCGACGATTGGTGGAGAGAGGTAATCGGTTTGTCATATGACGGGGGACAGAGCTTTATCCCGAAAAACTCAATCAGTTGGAATTCAGCTACTAAGAGCATAGAGGTCACCTTCACTGCCCCTGAGAACAATAGTGACAGTGCTTTTCGCATTGCCGTGGAACTCTACAGGTCTTATGGCGAAGAAACCAGCTACAGAGCTCTCTTCAGCGCTTTCAAAATCATCGAAATATCGGCTGAAGCAGCTGACTTCATACCAATAGAAAGTATTACCGTTACTGACATACCCACTTCCAATATTGAAGTAAATACGGAGTATCCCCTCACTATAAGAATACTTCCGGAAAACGCTACGTTTAGCGGTTATACCTGGGAGTCCAGCAATCCTGACAAAGCCAGTGTAATAGGCGGCAAGCTTGTATTCTATGAAGAGGGTAAAGTGACCATTACCCTGAGATCGGGAGAGATGGCATATCGCACAGAGCAAGGTCTTCCGGCCAACGATGAGGTATTAGTCAAGACCTACACGTTTTTTGCGGGAGCTCCACGCCTTTCTACCAGCAACATATTGGTAGGTAAAAGCGATACCACCACAGCTGTAACAGCCCTGTTCAACGACAATTTCGATAATTTTGGGCATCAATGGAAGACTCCGGTGTTGACCTATGAAATAGGCAATGCTGAACGTGATATAGTAAAATCAGGGAATTCCACAAGAGAAAATAACATTTCAGCGGTGAGTCTAGTATTCGATGATGTCACACCAAAAATAGTGTCACCTTATGTAAGTGGTGAGTTTATACCGGCGTATACCATTACCATGACTGCAACGACAGGGGTGGCGGAATCTGTTTATGCCACGGCCAATGTGTATATCACTCCTCCGCCGGTGACGCTGGAATGTCTTACGGAAACCTCAAACGCCCTAGTGGGGGAAATAGCGACTTTTAATTTCCGCATCAAGAACCTTTTGCCCGGATACTCATCTAGGTATGAAATAATCGGCGGAGGAGTCCAAGAGGAAGGCGGACTGACAAACCAGAGCGAAGAATCCGACCCGGCAACCGGCCTCATTACCTTGACCGGAAGTGTTGTCTTCACCCCGGCGGTGCAGGGATACGTGTCTGAGTTCAGAATGATTACAGTCTATGCCAATAATAGAGGTGAAAAACCGCAAGCAATTTCAAAGAGAATCAACGTCGTCGATCAATCTACAGCCCGGATGAGCGTGGAATTCTGTGACGGACTTGACGGAACAATAATAAACCCTGAATCATCAGATGAGCCTAATGTGTTTTACGGTATCAGGGAGAGCAAAATCGCTGAACTTTCGAAAGGATCCGATTATGACAGCCGTGCGGTTTATGAGTATCTCAACAGAATGATACAAACCAAAACATTGAAGGTGGTAGTTCCCGGTGAATGGGGTAAAATGGAAGCGACTGGGGCATCGGGTCTTGTGACCGGCTATCAGGATATTTCCCTTTATCTGTCTAGTGAAGACATAGGAAAGAAGGTAAAGCTCTCCTGGGAAAATGTTTCCACCACTAAGGAATTCACCTTTGTTGAGGACGATCTTTCAGGGAAGGTCTATGCTTTCCGGCTAGTAAACTTACAGAGCTTGCAGCCTGTCAGCATCAGCTATAAAAACGGGGCTGACCGGACTGTGGAAAAAAACGTGACCCCCTATAACGGATATGTAATCCTCTATGATCCCAGCGGAATAAAGAGCGATGTATGGATTTCACAAGAGTGTGACACGGGCAGTTACAGGTTTGCCTCCGTGCTAGCTCCGAAAAGCTTAAGCAAAAACTACAGAAGCTGGGAGCGGGAGTATGATCAGTCATATATGGTGGTTTCATCCCTTTCAACAAACCATCGCCACATCACCGGTCATTCAACTCAGACTTTTACCGCCACAACAGTTGTCATGTCCGAGCCTATGGCATCCTTTAGTCATGAGGGTAACATTATACCCACCATGATCAGATACTGTGCCATAGACACCGAAGGAAAAATCATCACCAGCACAAAGGGTGAGATATTTCCCTCATCAAACAGCGGAGCTTTTCAAATTCCTTTCCGGGCTTTATACGAAAACCCAGGTTCGCGGCTCTTGGTTGAGCTTGAATACTCTGTTGCTACAGGCACCAGGACACAGCTTGAATACTATGATTTAAATACCCTTGAGGAAAGCTTAAGATATGGAAAAGCCAATACCTATGCTATCACTTTATCGAGCTATCTCCAAAAATTAACCGTAACCGACTCGAATGGGTTGTCACGAAATCTCCCCATATCATCTAGGATTGTCGCAAATTTTCTTCCTGGGGATATTATAGAAGTGTATCTTGCAACAGGTGCTCGTGCAATCAAAAGTGCAGCGTTAGATATGACGAACTTCCAACCTGTCAGCGATGGCAGCGGAAATGTAAGCCACTGGATGCCGGATTTTAATGTCGTTTCTCCTGCTACCGTCATTGCCGAAACAGACTGGGCAGGGTTTACGCCGAACAAATACACAACCTTGCAGTTTAAGCCTACAACAGCACAGATGACGCCAGGGCTTGTAACGCAAATCAACCTTAATATTGTGTTTAAAGATGGAACCTCCGACAAGTATCCTATGGGCTGGGGGCAGATGGCTGATCAGGGAACCGCGGAGTATGTGAAGAAGATAACTGATATTCTGAAGAGTCAGAAGTTCATCCATGAGGAACAAAGAGTGATGCGAGTGGGTGATGCCCAGGTAAAGAATAATACCCGTGACGTAAAAGTTGAGGGTGTAAAGGTTTCCTTCGATGAGGATGTAGCTGCTCTATTTGACGAAATCAAAGTCGATTATGCTTTTCCTCAAGAGAATCCTTCCAATCCTTTTACCTTTGAAGTGAAACGCAGGGGTAATGAATACGACATCCGAGGCTACGTCAATGGGAGCATTATGAACAAGGCCAGCTGGGTGAATCTTACCGACAGATGGCATAATGCATCTTTTAACGATGTATTCGATACAACCAGGCAGGAGGTAAACGCAGCATTTAGGGACTTCTCATCAATGGGTAGTTTCCCAGGCATAAAGGGTTATCTGGAAGGTAAGGCTGTCGTTACACCAAGCGG
>DIQC01000081.1 GCA_002426495.1 Thermacetogenium sp. UBA5472 | reverse complement strand
TGACATCACACCGCTGCTCTTCTAGTTCTTGAAGTAGGAATGACCCTACTTATCTACAGTTAGTATATGTTAACTTGCCATAATATACAATAGGTTGCCGCACAAGCTTACACACAGTCTGACTGTTCTCGCGTCCCGCTCCCGGGCTCGATTCCTGCCTTTTTCCAACGACTAACGACTAACCACCAACTCACTAACCACTGAGATCGCAGAGTTCCCCCCCGGTCATCTCTAACAGCTGTTCTACAGTGACCGCTGCCACCGCATGAGGGCCACCGGCGGCAATATAGACAACAGGAAAACGCTGCATGCTGACATCAATCAGGATGGGCAACGGGCTTTTCAGTGCAAAGGGGCAGACTCCCCCCAAAGGGAAGCCGGTCAGCTCTAAGGTCTGAGCGGCATCGGGAAGCTTCACCTTGCCCGTCACTCCCAGGTGTTTTTTCAGGTTGCTCTGGCGAACTTTCGCATCACCGCTAGTCGTTACCAAAACCGGTCCCCCTGATGTGACAAAGAGGATGGTTTTGGCGATCTGCCCCACTTCTACTCCCACCGTCCGGGCAGCTTCTTCAGCAGTTTTAGTGCTTTCCTCAAATTCAATCACCTGAATATTATAGGGAAACTGTGCTAAAAAATTACGAACTCTTTCTACAGAATTCATATCAATATTACCCCCAAACTGCTTACACAGTCTTTTTCTTGCATATAATCTAAATACAAATTTTTGTCTAATTGCACCTGAAGTGTGGACCGGCACCGAGATCCTGTGCATAATGATGTGGCAAACGAAACGTCCCCCTGCCACCCCTGCCACGTTCTGGACGAGTGAGACGCGAGAACCGTCCCCAGTCTCAGGCCCCCCGTCCCCTTGTTACCTTGTCACATAGAAGTCGGTTACTTTTTTTAACTCGGTGAGCTCAGAGCCTAGCTCCTGGAATATATCTACAGCTGCCTCATCAACTGTAAGGTAGAGCAACTGCCAGCCGCGCTGTGCATAATCCAACAGAACCTGAATGGCCTTCTTTTTTCTGGTTTTTGATGAGTTTAACAGGGGATCATCCAGCACCAAAAAACCTGGTTCCTCTCCCAGGATTCTTTCCAAAAGGGCAAGACGCAAGGAGAGCAGTAATTGCGCCTTAGCACCGTCACTCAACAGATCCTCACTATAGGTGGTTCCCTGCTGGCTGACAGTGAAGGTCACATCACCCTCCTGACGGGTGTAGTCAAGGGTATCATAACGCCCAGTTATGTAATGAAAAATCTCTCCCGCCCTGCTCAAAGGCTCTAAAAGAGTCTCTTCAAAACCCTCTCTGGCATCCTCTACAGCCTTTTGTACCCAAATGGCCGCCAAGGATTCTCTGATAGCGCTCATCAAAGCTTGTTCCGCCTCATTGAGGCGCAGAGCGAGGGTGGCTATATCCCCACACCCAGCGGCATAGAGGCTCTGTGACTCATCCAACTCCTGCTGGCGCAGCTTGTCGTAACGCTGCTGCAGCTCATCCCTCTGCCCCCTCAACCTCTGAACTTCTGTCTCCAGCTGTGCCTTCTTCCGATCGAGGTCTACCACAGAACGAGGATCAGGGTATTGTTTTAAATGGGGTTCCAGGGCAAGCAGCCTTTCCCGCCACTGCTCCTCACTGCCCAGGAGCGTGCTAAGGCGAGCCAAGACATTATCCATCTCCCTTTCCATACGCTCCCTTTCTTTGATGGCAGACTCTAGTGAATCGAAATCAGGTTTTCCTGTCCTTTGCATCAACTTATCCAGTGTCAGGTGAACCCCCTCCAACTCCTCGGCGCACCCTGTTAAAGATGTTTGCAGTTCACGGATCCTTTCAGATAGCCTGTCCAGTTCCCGCTCACAGAGGAGATTTTCCTGTACAAGCTTATTCTGTTCATCCTCCCGCTCCTGACACTCCTGTTCCCCTTTGGCCAATAATGCCCTCATTTCTTCGCCCTGTTTTTCTAGATGCCTTTCCAGGAGCAAAATCACATCCTGCGGTGTACCCACAGAATGGATATCAGCTGTGCGAGCAAGCTGCTGTACCCTTTCCTTCTCTTTCTTGATGGTTCTGCCGCAGGCCCTGGAAACTGTTAATGCCCACCCATATAATCCCAGGCCGAGAGCCAGAGTAATGCCTCCTGGGACCAGCTGTCCAGCTGCAAAGATCAAAACCGCAGCAACAATAAGAATAATTCCTGTAACCTGTGCCCACTTGACACTGTTCCTCTGATTCTCCGCTGAACTGATATTGTTCAACAGGGCGCGCCCCTCTGCCATCAGCTCAGAATTGACCTTATCTTGCCCCTCTTTTTTCTGCCTCAGCTGATTCAAGGTTTCCCTGGCAGACTCACAGGCATCCTGCACCTTCTTTAGCTGGTGCCCAACCTTCTCCTGCTGTTGGCGCAGATCAAATAGCCCTGTCTCCGTATCGCTGATCTGTTTTTTCAGTGTGCCTTCCTTTTCCCGAAGAGACCTTTCCCTAGCCGCAGTTTCAGTCCAGAGCTGCAGATCCTCCCGTGAGCAGCGCTCAGCCCCACTCTCCCGATACTCGGTACGCAAGGCTGACAATTTTCTCTCCCATACCCTGGCTGAGCTGCAGAGAGCAGCCTGATATTCCTCTTGCAGCTTATTTTGTTCACTTGTTGCCGCAGCCAATGTGTCCTTCACTGTCTGCAACCTCTCCCCAACAGACAGCAGCTCTCTGGTGGTTTCCTCTCTGCCAGCCATGACAGATAACAGATATTCCTTTTTCCTGTATAAATCAAGATATCCCCGGAGCTCATCTGCTTTACCCTTTGCCCAGCTGTTCCTCTTGGCAGGAAGTCCTGCCGCAGACCGGACATTAGTGACAACTGTACCCAGATTATCTTCACAGTCAGCGGCAAAGTGCTGGATACAAGCCTCAATCAGAGGGCCATTTTTTTCTCTGTTGCCAGACCAGAGAAAGTGGAGGTCACTCCCACGGACAATAGGCAGTCGTGAAAACTCCGCAGGAAGGCCAAGGAGCTTATCCAGATCAACACTCCCTTTACAGGTCATTGTCTTCCCCTGGTGTTCCAGCTTCACAGAGCCCTGGAAGCTATCAAACCGCCGGGCTTGGAAACGTGACTGGGCACTCGATTTGCGATAGAGCATATTCACAATTATGTCAACTAAAGAGGTCTTTCCCGCCTCATTTTCATCATAAACAATTGTGCAGTTCTTTTTACATTGAAAACACACCGGTTTGCTCAGGGGGCCAACAGGCTGGCACCTTAGTTCCAGTAACCTCAAACTAACTCCCCCTTCCTATCTGCTGCAACAGCAGTGAGAGAGCTGAACGATAAAGGCCATCCCTGTCTTCCCGCACTTTCCGAGACAGTTCCTGTAGAGAAGGGTCACTGCAGTCCTCCAAAGCCAGGGAGTCCGGCGGCTCCAATTCCCCCAGTTTATGCAGACACCGGGAAGCAACTCCCGGCAGCGCCGCAATCCCTGTAACCTGGACTGTACCGGTGTTGATAGCTCTCCAGCGCCCCCGGTGCTTCCCTACCAGCCTATCTATTTCCGCTGCACAAGCACCCTCACTGATGCTCCCTACCCAACCAGCCACATCCAGGTCAAGGATCACCTCATCATCAGCACTCTGTTCCAAAAATGATTCAATCTCCTCCATTATTTTATCCTCTTCACCAGGAACAAAGAAAAAGGATGCCGTTTCCCTGCGAGGTACTCCGGGAATCTTGATGCCCTGCACATCAAATCCCTCGGAAGAAACATCAATGAGAAAAGCATGGCGTGCCCCATTCTCACCCTTCGATGTGGGATAAGGCGTTCCACTGTAGGCCACCCGGACATTATTGACTTTGATCGGAGGAAGTGTAGGGTTATGCCAGTGCCCTAGGGCAATATAAGTCTGAGGGAGGTCTGCCAGATCACCCTCCCATAAACAGGCACTTGCTGAATCATCATCATCCTCAGAGAAATAAAGAGCTGACAGTGATGAATTATAAAAATTGGTATGCATGATCACTATGCAGGGTGCACCCTCTCCTTGAACATGGGAGCGCAGCAGCTCCACACCCTGCCTTCCCGGCAGGTAAGGAATGCCCAGCAGAGGAACCCCTTCCACTTCCCACCTGACAGGCATATCGCTGCAAATGTGCACATTTCGCCCATAATACTCCCCTGACTTAAATGCTACCGCATCATGGTTGCCAGGGATCAGGTAAACCTCTTGCCCAATAGAATCAAACAACTCCCGCACCTCTGCCCTTAAAGCCACAGCCGCCTGGGGGGTATCAAACAGATCCCCGGCGATCAACAGAGCCGCACACCCCAATTCCCGGGACAGATGGCACACCCTACGGAGTGCATCCATCCTCTCAGGTGCCCCAGGAGAAAGATGTATATCTGCAGTATGCAAAACCTTCAAAATAATACACCGCATTTCATGTGATTAATTTATTTCTTTTAGCAGACTGCTTAATATATTCGCCGCCGTTAGATTATTCACCTTTTGCATGACGCGGGGACGGTCCTTTTGTCACGCTTTTGAGACGCGGGGACGGTTCTCGCGTCTCAAAAGCCTATCCATTGGGGCGTGAATCTGCCGCAAGAATAAGAAAGCAACCCTTTGTTCCATAGCACTTAGCACAATTATCGGCGAAATACTGCAAGGTTAATAAGATTAATCGATGAGCTTAATGCACAATGTAGAGACTATCCTGATCTATTCGCAGATTAGGGAAAGAAACCTCTCTTAGGTAGCAATCAGGATACGGTCCCTGAGATAACTAGGCCAATAGAAAAAACCCGCCAACGGCGGGGTCTCTATTGTTTACTATCATAACAAAATAATGAGTCACTGGGGCATAAGATATACTGCAACGGAATTGGCCCCCTTTTTCCCGCCCTTTAACCCATTACCAAAGCCATGATAGCCTTATGGGCATGGAGCCGGTTTTCAGCTTCATCAAAGACCACTGACTGAGGCCCATCGATCACTTCATCGGTGATTTCCTCACCCCTGTGCGCTGGAAGGCAGTGCAGAACAACTGCACCGGGGTTTGCTCTTTTTAGGAGTTCTTCATTGACCTGATAGGACTGGAAGTCACCAACCCGCTGATCCTGCTCTTTTTCTTGCCCCATACTCGCCCATATGTCTGTATAGATCGCATCAGCATCCTTGGCTGCCTCCGCCGGATCCTCCACTACATCCAGTTGTATGCCAGTTTTAACAGCATCCAGCCGGGCAGCTGCCAGAATCTCTGTATCTGGTTCATACCCCGGCGGACAGGCGATGGTCATCTGCACACCCATCTTGGCACAGATCTGCAGCAGGGAATGGGCGACATTGTTTCCATCCCCGATATAGGCCAGCTTGAGCCCTGCCAGCTTCCCTTGGTGTTCCTCCACTGTCATCAAGTCTGCAATCACCTGGGTAGGGTGAACTAGATCTGTTAATCCGTTGATCACCGGGATGGAACCATACTCAGCCAGTTCATCCACATCAGCCTGGTCAAAGGTTCTGATCATGATCCCATCCAGATAGCGCTCCAATGTGCGCGCTGTATCAGGAAGTGACTCCCCTCTGCGCAATTGAATATCCTGAGCACTCAGGAAAAGGGCATAGCCGCCTAGCTGATACATCCCCACTTCGAAAGAAACCCTGGTCCGGGTGGAGGGCTTGGTGAAGATCATCCCCATGCTTTTCCCCTGTAAAACAGGGTGAGGAATGCCCTCTTTTAAGTCTTTCTTCAAGTCATGTGCAGCATCGATGATCAGCCGGATCTCATCTGTGGTAAAATCAGAAATCGTCAGAAAATCCCGTCCTTTTAAACTCTTATCCAAGTATGCACCAGCCATTTCGTTACATCTCCCTACATTGTTAGAATATTGCTTTCCATAGAACACGTGACATGCTCCCACTACCTACACTCGCTTAGAGGCCTGCCCGTCACTGCCCATCCGGCAGGTAGGCGGGCGGCAGGCAGATGGGGGCTTCCTGGGATGTGCCGACTAGTGCCGACATGATTACCAAGCTATTCCCGTTTGCCCAACGGTTCTTATTTTTGATTAGGCGATACCAAGCAAGCGGTAGCCTTCGTGTAGTGCAGAATGAACACTAACCTCTTTCCTGAAAAACACGCAAGGCCTCATCCAAAATCCCCACTGCCTCATCAACCTCTTCCCTGGAGGTGATCAAAGGAGGCATGAAGCGGATCACGCGTTCAGCGGTGCAGTTTACTAATAGCCCCCGTTCCTGACAGAGTGCTACCATCTCCTGTCCCGGCCGGTCAAGCTCCATCCCCAGCAGCAGGCCCATCCCTCGCACCTCTTTGATAAATGGATACTTATTTTGTAGAGCCTCCAGGCTGGCCTTCATGTAATT
Source organism: Thermacetogenium sp. UBA5472 (assembly GCA_002426495.1). Taxonomy (GTDB): domain Bacteria; phylum Bacillota; class DSM-12270; order Thermacetogeniales; family Thermacetogeniaceae; genus Syntrophaceticus. Next base: position 1,643 of record DIQC01000081.1, on the reverse strand, counting down.
CCCGGTCTGTGCTGCCTGCTCAACAAGCCCTTCATCCTGAAGCACCTGCAGGACCGCCCTGGCTGCCGCACAGACCACCGGGTTCCCCCCAAATGTTGTTCCGTGGGTGCCAGGTTGAAAAACCTGGGCCACCCCTTCCCGAGCTAAGGCTGCCCCAATGGGTAAGCCTCCCCCCAGGGCCTTAGCAAGGGTAAGGATATCGGGCCGCACCCCGTAATGCTCGTAAGCAAAGGCCTTCCCTGTACGACCCAGGCCGCACTGCACCTCATCAAACATGAGCAAAATCCCCTTTTCATCCCGCAGTTCAGCCAGAGCTCCCATCATTTCCTGGGTGGCCGGATAGACACCACCCTCACCCTGTAGCGGCTCTACCAGAACTGCTGCTGTTTGTGGTCCTACAGCCCTCTTCAGCTCTGCCACATCATTGAAGTGGACATGGCGAAAGCCCTCCGGCAGAGGGGTAAATCCCCGGGAGAACTTCTCTTGGCCGGTTGCTGCCAGGGTTCCCAGAGTTCTGCCATGAAAAGACTGTGTAAAGGCAATGATCTCCGGGTTCTCTTTATTGCACTGTTCATAGGCGTACTTGCGGGCCAATTTGATCGCAGCCTCATTGGCCTCAGCACCACTGTTGCAAAAGAAAACACGATCAAGGCCGCTTAGAGCTGCCAACTCTTGGGCCAAAACCACCGGAGGCTCAAACCAGTAGAGGTTGGAGCAGTGGATCAACTGTTCCGACTGCTGGCGGATGGCAGCCACAACCCTGGGGTGACAGTGCCCCACCGAATTGACAGCGATCCCCCCTACAAAATCAAGGTAACACTTCCCTTGATCATCCCATACCCGTACACCTTCCCCCCTGGCGATCACCAGAGGAAGTTGAGCGTAATTTTGCATCAGGTATCTCTTCCCCATTTCCTTTATTTGATAACCAGTCACAACTTCTCCCCCTCTTATTTAGTGGTTGGTGGTTAGTCGTTGGAATAGATTGCCGAAAATATACTGTCAGAACTGTCAAGGTGATCTGGCACCCCGTCCCTGGTGACTGTCACCATTGAGCAAGAATCTCCAATCCACTTAACGACCTGAATATAGCAAAAAAGCAAACCTTGCAGAAATCGATGTCGGAAGCCAGAAGTCAGCCGACCAACGTTGCACCGCAGAAATGCGCCAAGAACCGTCCCCGTTGCATCTATTCTTTGACTACCATTGTGCCAACACCTTCGTCTGTGAATACCTCCAGCAGAATGGAGTGCAAAATCCTGCCATCGATGATGTGGGTGCGCCCCACCCCATGCTCTAAAGCATGGACACAGCACTCTACCTTGGGGATCATTCCCCCGGCGATAATCCCCTTGCTGATCAGGTCGGGGACTTCTGAGGTCTTGATCACTGAAAGGAGACTTGAGGGGTCTTTTTGATCAACAAAAATTCCTTCTACATCTGTAAGCAGCACCAATTTGTTGGCCTTTAACGCCGCAGCTATCGCTCCGGCCACATAATCAGCATTGATATTATAGCTTTTACCATCCCTGCCCACCCCGATAGGGGCGATCACCGGAATGTATCCCTCATCTTTGACTGTTTGAATTATCTCGGGGTTAATACTCTCTACTTCCCCCACATATCCCAGGTCTTCTCTATCC
>DIQC01000004.1 GCA_002426495.1 Thermacetogenium sp. UBA5472 | reverse complement strand
GGCGGGGCGACCCGCCTCCTACTCGATTTATTTCTTGCGATCTACTTTGATCATGACTTCATTGCTGCCATCTACCGTCTTGGAGATCATCATACCATTTTTGATGTCCCGTAAGTCTTGCTCGTAGATTCGAATTGTTTTGTCAACTTTTTCCTGTGTCCAGACAAACCAGCCATCCGTTGAGTTCCATGTTTTTTTGCCGATTGCATTCTGCAAATTCAATTTTTCCTGCTCCAGCCATGTCTTGTATTCATCATAAGTCCACCAAACAACATCAAGGGTTGTTGCCTTTTTAAATTCCTCTACATTCATCCATTTTATCCCTTCATTGATGCCTATCTTGACTTTTGAAGCATAGGTCGCATCACTAGCTTTTTGAATATTTTCCCTTGAAATACCATCTGGTGTCGCTGTGGTAGCAAAGACAGCCAGCACGCCAACCACCAATGTCAGTGCCAAAATTATTCCCACAAGGGAGGTTTTCTTCATTTTCATAATTGATACAACCCTTTCTTCAATAGCGTTTTTGCTGAAATTGTTCACGAGGGGAGTCAGTGCGTTCTTTTTTTCCTCCATACTGACAAGCATCATAGCGTAGGCCGATTTTATTGTTTCCCCGAATGTCTGTACCACCGTTTCATCACATGATAATTCGATGTCGCGGTTTGCCAGCACACACATCAGCCATACAAATGGGTTAAACCAGTGGATGCATAATGAAGATATCAGTACTAACTTTATCAGGGTATCAAAATGCTGGATATGCACAAATTCATGGGTGAGGATATATCGCAGTCTTGTTTCGTCTGTCCAGTCCATTTTTTGGGGCAATAGTACCACTGGCTGAAATATCCCGTAGGTCAGCGGGGCTTTGATTCTATCGCTTTGCCTGATTTGTACAGTCCGCCGCTGGGGATGATCCCGCAGCCAACGGGCGATAAAATCATTCTCCACAGGCAGGGAGGTTGAAAATTCCCTGCGGCACTTAATATAGGCTACGATGAAAAATAAGGCACAGGCACACATACCGGCCAGCCAAATGGCTGCAACTGGTGAAGTCAATGCTATTGTTGTGTCAGTCCCTATGGGATGTCCGGCATCAGGAACAGCGCCTACATAGGGAATGGCCGATGTTATCGCAAGGGGAGTGGTCGTTGTTTCCTTAAACACCTGCTTTATCATATCCAATCCCGTGTAAAAGCCCAAGGGCGACGGGATAGAAAATGGAATAAGCAAACGGCAAATCACAACACTCCACAGGACGAGAAATGTTTTTTTTGGTAGCTTGTGTAGTGTAAGTGCACGGACGATAACGACGGCAATAATGAGGACAGTCCCAGAAAGGCTCATCTGCACAACATCCATATTTGCTACCTCATTTCAAACGGTTGATAATCTGCTTTAGCCTTTCGATTTCCTCTGTGGGCAGTTTTTTCCTTTTCAAAAGAGAAGCGAAAAGTAAATCAGCAGAACCGTCAAACACCTTATTAATCAGTTCGGTGGTTTCCTGCTCCTGCACCTGTTCCTTTGTAACTAAAGCATGACACATAAAGTTAGGTTCGCTGCGTTCAATCGCGCTTTTTCCAATACATCTTTTGATAAGCGTGTAAGTGGTATTCATGTTCCATCCAACTTGCTCTTTGAGAATATCGGAAATACGTTTGGCAGTCAGATCTCCGTTTTTCCAAAGAACATCCATTACTTTTAATTCAGAATCAAACAGTTTGATTTCCATCCAACATCCTCCTAACTACCGCGGTAGTTTCGTCGACATGTTCATACTACCATAGTCGTGTACAGTTGTCAACACTACTAGAGTAGTTTGTGATCCTCATTTGGACAATCCCCGGTCTACCTTAAAGCACCTGCCCGTAAAGTAGCTTGTATAAGCGGTTTCGATTGCGAACAAAGTTTCTAACATCCATCCGGTCATCTACTAGGATATTATCGGTGCTGCCGGAGTAGTGGATCCCCACGCTGTCTATATCTTTGTGGTTATCATTAATATCATAAATCTTGACGGCAAATTGATGTTAGTTTTAGCTAAACAGCAGATAATGGGAAAACGTACCCCTTTCGGGGCAAGGGCGTGGGCTTGATGCCGACACTTCCTGAGGTGCTGGCCCATTTTCCGAAGCAACCCTTGGTGCTTCGCCTGAAGAGTGATGAGCAAAAGGATGGAGAGGAGCTTGCCAGGGATCTTTCGAGATTACCACGAGAGCGTCAAAAGAGGCTTACAGTCTATAGATCTATTGCTGCCGTAGCGGAGAGGCTACCGCAGCTGCGAGTGATGTCTAAAGCTGCCATAAAACAGGTTTGCTTGCTTATTTAGCCATCTGGTGGACAGGGTATGTTCCAAGAGCTATCAGGAATACGCAACTGCATTTACCTGAAAAATATGCTCCCTGGCTTTGGGGCTTGCCAACGCGCTTCTTGGAAGGATGGAGGGGGCTAATGCTCGGGTGTTTTTGGTGGCAGGGGAGGGAGGGTTTTCGATACAGTGGAAAATTTGAAGCGGCTCCTGCGGGGGTATATAGGCGGCATTTGGAGAAATCGGATCGATGGGATTGCACCTGTGTTTTAAAATAAATGGAATGCATTGTGTGCTGAATATAACTTTTGGCGAAATGGAAAAGAGTATGTGGGAAAGAATAGTTTGAGGTTCTGTTTGTATATCTACAAAATAAGTGTAATATAATGTTGATCATGCTAAATTATTGGCGCAAAATAGTGCAGATAACCCTCTAGAAATTGTTGGAATTAACACGAAGATGTGCTATGCTAATTCCAACATCTAATTGGAGGTGTTGATGTGTACAGAAAAATCATGGAATATCTTATCGAATGGAAGAACAGTCCATATCGTAAGCCCTTGATATTGCAGGGAGCAAGACAGGTTGGTAAGACTTATTCTATTCTTGAATTTGGACGCGAGCATTACGAGAATGTAGCCTATTTTAATTTTGAAACAAACCCACGTCTTATCAGGACATTTGATGAAAGTATTGATCCCAACTACCTGATACCTATTCTTTCTCGCTTATCTAATCAAACGATTATTAAAGGGCAGACCTTAATTATCCTGGACGAGGTACAGCTTTGCGAACGTGCTCTGACCTCGCTGAAATATTTTTGCGAGAATGCGCCAGAGTATCATATTATTGTAGCGGGTAGTCTATTGGGAGTTGCGGTGAATAGAGAGAGATTTTCTTTTCCAGTTGGTAAGGTAGATCTGAAAACTCTTTATCCTATGGATATGGAAGAATTCTTACTTGCCTTGGGTGAAGCTGAATTGGTTACGCAAATTAAAGAGAGCTTTGAGAATGATATCCCCCTACCTTCGGCGTTACATGAAGCTGCCCTTTCCTACTATCGTCAGTATCTTGTTGTGGGCGGGATGCCAGACTGCGTGAATAATTATCTTCAAACTAAAGACTTTATTTTGGTGCGCCATACGCAGCAGATGCTACTAGCAAGCTACTTAAACGATATGAGTAAGTTTAATTCAGAGAACAAAATTAAGAAAACTCGGCTTGTTTACGACAATATCGCGGTTCAACTCTCGAAGAAAAATACAAGATTTCAATATAAGCTAATTAAAAAAGGCGCAAGGGTCGCTGAATTTGAAAATGCGATTGAATGGCTTGCGCTGTCTGGTATTGTTTCCCGTATTTATCGTGCGGAACACCCCAAGAAGCCTCTTGAAAATTACCGTGACATTGATTCTTTTAAAATATATGTATCCGATGTTGGTCTGCTCTGTGCCAAGAAAGATATTGTTGCTGAAGATGTACTTTACCTATCAGATGAATTGGAAGACTTCAAGGGTGGTATGGTTGAAAACTATGTTTCTTGCCAGCTGACCGCAAACGAGTATAAAAGTTATTATTGGATGTCTAACCGTGGTGCGGAAGTAGACTTTATTATTCATCGAGAAGGTAAAATTATCCCCATTGAAGTAAAATCAGCAGATAACACAATGGCAAAGAGTCTTGGCATTTATATCAATATGCATAAACCGGAATATGCAATAAAGCTGTCCACAAAGAATTTTGGTTATAAAGATGGCAAGAAAACGGTTCCGTTATATGCTGCTTTTTGCATTTGAACCCGCGAGGGTTAACTTCATTTGGTGAAAAGCTAAAATCACCTCATCGCCTCTCCAAAACTCAAAGGTAATAAAATAGGTCTGCAAATTAATGCCGGAACAGATTGCCCCTTCATGGAGGATTCCGGTATTTTGTGTTCAAAATTCCTTTATTTTTGGCACAAAACCAGTGTGATTAAGCTGAGATTGTACAACCCAAGTGAGAGAGTGGCTCCGAAGAAAAAAATTCTTTTTGAAGGTTAGCCCTAATGATTAAGAAAGTGTTTGCTTGGTGTTTTTTATCAACTCTAAATAAAATTTCATTTAGGCATCATCTTTTCCTTTGCAGGTATTAATCCCTAAGATGACGCTGACCGGGCACCAGCCGATAGAGCCTGTGATAATTGGAGCTATCCCAATTAACCCCCACCAGCTTTTAAAGACAACACCTAAGAGTAAAATGACAGCTCCCAAGATAATCCTTATTTTTCCCTCTGTGCTTCCTACATTACATTTCATTTTAATCACCTCGGATCTAATTTGCTTCAGAACTCAAAAAAGATACTGACAGCAACCTGGAAAAAACAGGGCCCCCATTCTTCCACAGCAAAGGTGGAGAATGGGAGCCCTATCTACCTGAACTAAAGGCTGATGAAAAATTTTAACTTAACTCTCCTTTATATGCCTTCTGGAAAATATCCATGATCTCACTTACCAGAGGCATCCTGGGATTAGCACCTGTGCACTGGTCGTTGAACGCAATATCTGCCAT
>DIQC01000029.1:1802-5384 GCA_002426495.1 Thermacetogenium sp. UBA5472 | reverse complement strand
GCAAACACTTTCTACAGAACAGGTTCAATTCATAAAGCGGATAATTTCTCAACTGAAGCTGCTAAGGGAGCCGCATGGCTATTGGAAAATCAACCGACTGTACGCGGTAGAATATTTAATTATGTTCTCCACAGATCAAGCTTTCCAACACCGGAAAGACCGGCTAGCAGAATATTTACCGACGGTGGAGCTTTTTTCAATGAAGACAGCACCGCTTCAACTGCTCTAAGCAGTGTTCTCTGGAACCCCAAATCAAAGAAAGATGATCACTGCCACAAGGAGGTTAATGCAATAAGCCTTGCCGGCTACGGCGAGTATCTGCTTTCAAACGTTGGCTATAATGGCTGGGGTTCGGGAATAACCGTTGGAGGTAACAACTTTACATGGAATTACATTAATAATAGAGCTGTTTCAAATAATACTGCTCTTATAAATTACAGCAGTAATTTCAACGAAGTAGACCCTACTGCTTCAAACGATCATACTCTAAAATACGGTAATGGGATTACGGATGGTTTCACCTCTCCTTTATTCAGCTATGCTTCAGGAGATTCCGGAAGTGCACTTTCAAATGGTAAACATATTCGCAATATGGTGTTTGTAGGTCCACAAGATTCTAAAAATGGCTATTGGGTTTTGTTTGATGAAATGACCGCAAATACAGCAGGACAAACAGCACATATCGCACTCCATCCACCATCAGGCACTTATTCAACAGTCACCTCAAACCAGGAGTACAAATGGACCATGAAAAAGTTTAGTTCGGTAAATGTTGATTTATCAATTTTCCTTGCCACTCCTCCTACTTCTGTCGCGATTAAGAACGGCGTGGAGGGAAGTTATTCAAATTCATTTGCCACAAAATATTTATATTCCACATATAATACTGATAGCTCACAAGGTAAGGAAAACATAGTCACAGTTTTGTTCCCTCACAATGCCAGTCATGCAAAAGCAGCCATGTCGCGTGTTTCAGGCAGTGGCTTTACAGGTGCCAGTATTAATCTGGATGGCGGCACGACCATTGACTATGCTTTGGAATCGCTCGGAACATCTAATATAACCTATGGCGGAGTAACATTCCGTGGTCTTAGCACATTGTACCGCAAGGTCAGCGGAGCTAATAATTTCTATTTTGTACGCAAAGGCAGAACCTTTGACGATGGTGGTGCTACTCGTCGAGGATTTGATTCTACAGCTGAGGTCAGCGTTTATATCAAAGATAAGACAGGTAATATTTCTTCATCAGGAACAAACGTCACATTCTATTATCCCAACATAACAGGCGTTAAACTTAATGGCAGTAATGCACAGGTTCAATCCTCCGGCTCTAACTGGGTAACTGTAAATGTTCCAGCAGGGACGCATACTGTAGAGTATACTTTCGGTGGTGTTCCGACAATAACGCCTACACCAACACCTACACCTACACCTACACCTACACCAACCCCAACTCCGGATCCAAACGCTTGGTATGGTAAGGCAAGCTTTTTAGATGGTTCACATAATCTTGGAACCACTAATACCGGTAAGCTTGAGGTTGAATTTAATGTTACGCCTTTGGCCTCCGAACTTAATGCATGTATTGGTTACGCTGACAGCTCGACTGTTATTGACTATTGGGACGACCCGGCAATGACGATACGCATGAATTTAAGCGGCACATTTGATGTGAGAAACGGCGCAGGCTTTGCTGCAGCTGCAAATGTACCATACACAGCCAACAGCACATATCATGTAAGAATGGTTACTGATCTTGTCAATAAGAAGTATGATGTATGGGTCACACCACCGGGTGGTTCGGAGACGAAAATTACAGATAACTATGATTTCAGATCTGATGCTCCGGCAATTGATGATTTGGGCAAGGTTAACCTGAAGGATGATGTGAATGACAGATTTAAAGTCCAGAATCATACGGTTAATCAGGTAATAGAAGGATGGTTTGGAAAAGCTCTGTTTACCGACGGTACACAAAGTCTGGGGACAGGGAATACCGGAAGGCTTTCTGTTGAATTTGATATTACACCTTTGGCTTACGGACTTAATGCCTGCACTGGATATGCAGATTCATCAACAAATATTACCACATGGAACGATCCATCCATGACTATCAGAATGAACACAAGCGGTACATTTGATGTAAGAAACGGTGGGGCCTTTGCAGCAGCCACTAACGTATCTTATAGCCCAAATAATACGTACCATGTCAAAATGATTACGGATCTTGCTAATAAAAAATATGATGTGTGGATTACCCCACCTGGTGGTACGGCAACTAAAATTACCAATAACTATTCTTTCAGAACTGATGCTCCAGCGATCGATGATTTAGGAAAGATCAACCTGAAGGATGATGCAGATAACCGCTATAAGATACAAAACCATACTGTTACTGCAGCTCCGCCGCCTGAGCCCGTTACATTCAATCCTATAGCTGATGCTTTTGTGAGAGATGGTAGTTATTATAGGACTACCCATGGAACCCAGGTTATTCTTGCTGCAAAAGATGCATCACCTGAATCGTATAACAGAAAGTCTTATCTGAAGTTTGACTTCAACAGCCTTGATGTATCGTCGGTTAGTAACGCTAAACTAAGGCTATATGTGTATACCGCGGATCCCGGTCCAGACAGATCCATTCTGGTATATGGAAACATCAACGAAGGCTGGTCTGAAAGCACAATAATCTGGGATAATGCTCCCGATCAAACAGGTGACACACTTATCACAAGCAGCCCTGCAACGGGAACACCAGTTGGAACCTGGATAGAGTTTGATGTCACAAGCTATATAAACAGCCAGATGTCTGATAAAGTTGTGTCCCTGCAACTAAAGAACAGTGGCACAGCGTATATTACTTTCAACAGCCGGGAAGCATCCACTAATAAACCACAATTGGTGATTACCCCGTAACTATTCATAATCAAGGATTCAATGAAAAACATTCTAATATTGAATAGTTTGTAAACATGAGGAGTATCCGTCATTACTAATGGCGGATACTCCTTTTTAAAACGTTATGCCCTCTTTCTTTGATTATAAAAGAATATCTTCCATTTGCTCACACTTAAAGATACTTAACAGGAATCACACGATCATTGCCCTTCAGCGTTATCAGATTATCATACAGGCAAATCACACCTCCCGAGCCGCATTTGACTGAAGGAATCTTATCGAGTTGATTGAAAGTGGCAATATCTTTTTTCTGTGGGTCAGCATGTTTTTTCATCTCCAGTGGATACAGTATACCGTTATCCTCAATCAGCAGGTACGACCGGCTAGGGTTTCACTGACATTTTTCATCATATGGAATTGCTGCGAACCGGACATATAGAATTGTCCTTTTTTCTTGTCTCGGTCAATAATAATTTTGATGTGTGGGAACAGATTTAGAGCATATTGAATCTCATCAATAAATACAGGTGGTGGATAATCTTTCAAAAAAGTTCCGCTCTGCTCGATTGCAACAGCAAGTAACAACGGATCGTCAAGTGTAACATATGTTGCATCTCCAACGACATTTTTTAGCATGGTGGTTTTACCAACTTGACGAGGACCGACAACAAGAACCGAACCAAA
>DIQC01000029.1:0-1707 GCA_002426495.1 Thermacetogenium sp. UBA5472 | reverse complement strand
CCGACAACAAGAACCGAACCAAACATTTTTGATAGTTTGCGAATGGCTTCCTCTGCGTGCCTTCTAATATACATATCGATACGCTCCTTAGGCTATTTTAATATCTGATATTATTACAGCCCAAATATTGCGAAAAAATCAAGGTGTTCAAAGACAAATCCTAGTATATAAGTTTTTAGAAGCAGAATGCCTGCATTTTGAGTATGTCAAGATTAATCTCCTAGATCGGTTCCTTGCTATACTTTCTTGCATTGGTATTCTTGTCCTCTATTTAATCAAGACATCTTTGCTGTCGAAGTAAAGCAGATCCCCATCATCATAATGCCAGATTGCCTGAAGCTTAGTAGGCTTTCTGATGCTTTCAGTTACTCTGTATTCGCTAAAAACAGCCGACCATTTTACTTTTTGGTTCGTACCATTTGTTGCAATAGCTTTTCTATCATTTGTCTCAAACGAAAGCATTTCGCCGTTTTCATGAAAAGAGAAGATCCCACTTGCGCTGTCCCCATAACATGAAATAGTGGCTTTGGCATGCAGAGCATCGATATCTACCCAGGTTATATACTCCTGTATAGCAGCATTGGGAATGATAAGGCACTCGGATAGAAATGTGGTTAGCCCCGCCTTGTTCATAGCTTCGCCGCACTGATTAAACATAGTAAAACGTCCTGCTAAAACGCCTTTCATCGAACCTTTTCCATCAACATACGAATCTAAACCTTCAAACGGTATTCCATACATTGAACTACCAATATAAGCTATGCGGGCTGGTTTATTTACGACATTGTATTGCACATAATCAATAGTGATGCGTTTCCCATTCCCAAATAGAAAATTTACATCATGATAAATTGCTTTCATCATATTAGTTTTGGGCGTGCCTATATAACCGCATGATGAAAAATACTTTCTAACCGGAGATGGTAAGTTTAAAACATCCTTATCCGTAAATAGCTCGAAATCCTTTGCTGCTCCATTAAATATTCTATCTTTAGTTGATATGAATTCTGCGTGTGTTTTTGAGCTCGTACGAACATTCATTTTTCCCTTTTCCATGACTTACTCCTTAAGGATAGCCTAAGGCATGCCGAGTATTCTTGCAGATACTTCTGGCTGAACCTTTTAATCGACACATAATCCCTTTAATAAATGCTAAACTTTATTTTGCGCCAAGTGCGCCGCTTACTGCACTTTTGATAACGTGACTTGATGATGTTGCTCCGCTTATAGCATCAACATCATATGTGTTACGTTTTATCATGTCATCAACAATACCTTCGGCTTTTTTCCCAAATCCATTGTCGTGTTTTAGGATATCAATTCTGGATATTTTGTGATCGCTTACTGCAACGACTACCTCTACTGTTACGAATGTAGTTTCGGCTCGTCCCTGATATGTTCCATCCTCTAAATTATCCAAGTCCATTTCGTAATACTTCAAGTTTATCAGTTCATTCTCCATCTTGGCAGACATCGACAGCACAATTATGAGCAATATTGCGCCGATAGCAGCAACCACAGCCAAGATTATGAGCATCTTTTTCATCGTACTTATCCCCCCCTTAAATACCCTACATAGTCGGTTTATTTGACCTTCCAGATTTGCAGTTCATCTAATTCATGAGACCCCCACTTCTATAAGTGGGGGTTGCTTATACCTGCTTCGGTGGGGGTAGAGTCCTCCACCGAAGTTCCGATGCTCAGCTT
>DIQC01000078.1:4905-11405 GCA_002426495.1 Thermacetogenium sp. UBA5472 | reverse complement strand
TTATATCATCATCAATAATGCTTTTATACCTGAGGCGCGGGGACGGTTCTCGCGTCTCAGGTGACTGTCACCGCATTGTCCGAGAGACGCGAGAACCGTCCCCAGTGCATATCCCCAACGACTAAAAAACCCCGCCTGTCTAGAGACGGGGTTTTTTAGTCTGCTTCTTTCTTAGCGTAAAGTTGTAGGTACAAACATATCAATAATACCGACAATGGCAGCAGCTATAAGCGCTCCCAAAATTGATATCCTGACACCAGGAATCATAAATTGAATCAAGTAAAAGATCACTGCTGAGACCACAAACCCGACACCACCACGAGCATAAGGTGTGATTTTGGGGCCAAATAGAGCTTCGGCAGCATAACCGAGCACAGCAATCAAGATAGCGGCTAATATAGCATGCCAGAATGTCAGCCCTGTAAAACCAGGCGTAATATAGCTCACTACCATTAAAACAATTGCAGACACAATGAGCCTCACAATATGCACTATCCAATTCTGTCCGGCAAGATCGCCAATTCCACCACCACCGGTATTACCCTGATTCCTATTTTCCTCATCTGCCATTTAATCACCTCCCCACTAGTTAAACTGGGCCCTGTCACTATTCTTGCTAGCAAATAACAGTGCCAGGGAAGCATTATCCATAGTTTAACCAAAACAGGGGATTTCATGCGTAAAGTAGTATACTAATTATGTTTGTTCATGGCGGTTTCTATGCCCTGAACAGCCCAGCTGGAGGCGGCATCGCCGGCTTGTTTCCAGAGAGCGTCAAAGGCAGTCCTCTCTTCATAGGGAATGGGTTGTAGAACGTATTCTGCTGGATCCTCACCTTCCGGGGGCCGACCGACTCCGATGCGTAGCCGCGCAAAATCCCGGGACTGCAGGTGATCGATGATCGACTGAACACCTCTATGTCCTCCGGCAGAACCTCCACCTGGGCGAAGCCTGATTTTGCCTGAGGGCAGGTCCATATCGTCATGAATGGCCAACAGATCCCGGGGCAAAAGACCCGTCTGCCGCAATAAAGGCCGCACCGCTTTCCCGCTGAGATTCATATAGGTAGAGGGTTTTACCAGGATAACCGCCACACCTTCAATTTCCACAGTACAGATGCTGGCCAGATTGCGCCATTTTTTCCATTTGGCGCTACTGCCAGCGATTCTATCCACAGTTAAAAAACCGGCATTGTGCAGCGACCTGGCATAACGTGGCCCGGGGTTTCCCAGGCCCACAATTATTTTATTAGGTGAAACACTCAGCTGATCACCTGACCGAATCAATTTCCGCAACCAGGCGATCATTACTCCTCTCCTTGCTCTCCCTCATCAGCCTCTGTTCCTTCTTCACCAGGAATAGCTCCTTCAAGGTCTTCTTCCTCTTCTTCTTCTTCCTCAATTGTAGGTGCAATAACCGATGCGATAGCAGAATCCGGTTCAGACACAATCTGCACACCCTCAGGTGCTTCCAGATCAGCAACTGCAACCTGGTCTCCCATATTCAGGCCGCTGATATCTGCCTCCAAACGATCCGGCATATTGGTAGGCAGACAGGATACTGTGACACTGCGCATCATATGCTGCAAAATGCCTCCATCTTTAACACCCGGTGCCTCTCCAACAAGAACAATACGAACTTCTGTTTCGATTTCCTCTGTGAGCACCACCTGCAGAAAATCAGCATGCAGTAAATCGCCGCGCATAGGATCCCGCTGAATCTCACGGCACATTACCATATAAGGTTCTTCCTGTTCCCCATCGCCCACATGCAAGCTGATCAATGAGCTGCTGATACTGTGGTTAGCGATTATTTTCTCCAATTCCTTTGTAGGAACCTGGATAATAATATTCCCAACCTCTCTCCCATAGAGCACCGCCGGGGTTCCCCCCTGGTTGCGTATGGCGCGCAAATCCCCTTTGGAGGCACGCTCCCTCCTTTGTGCACTTAAATTAATACTTTCCATCTTCAAACACTCCTGTTTATAAATTTTTTGCTTACTTCAACTCAACTTTTAAGTATGATCAATTCTTTACCTAGTTTAGCCTGAACACGTATCAAAAATCAAGACCTTTGAGGCATACCCTTCTATCCGGACCAATATATTTTAACAGAGTTCACTTAGAAGGCAGCAGTAATTTTATGATTACCAAACCAAGACTGCCTAATCAAGGAGGCGAAGTTAGTTGCGTAAAAGCCGCCAATTTATTTCCTTGCCTGTGGTCACCCTGGAGGAAGGCAAGGAGATCGGTCATGTCCGGAGCCTTGTAGTCAATCCCCTGTCCGGAGAGGTAGCCGCTCTGCTCATTCAGCGCGGGCATATCTTTCCCGAACAAAAGGTAATCCCTTATTCCAGAGTCGTGAGTGTCGGAAACAATGCCCTGACGGTTCAAAAGGCAAGCAATGCTGAAAGGCTTGCCAGCCTGCCTCAGATCCTCACCCTGGTCAAAGAAGATGTCCAATTGAAAGGCTCCCGGGTCATTACAGAAGCAGGTAAAGCCTTAGGCAATGTTGTGGAATACCTGATCGACCCGGTTACGGGAAAAATCAAGGCCTTTGAAATCAGCGCCAGCTCTGCTCAAAGCCTCTGGAAAGGCAAGGCATCTCTCCCGGCAGACCAGGTTCGCACCATCGGCAAAGATGTGCTTGTAGTTCTCCAGGGAGCGGAAGAAGAACTCCAACTCAATGACGGTAAATTAACTGGAAGTGTTAAAAGCATCAAAGATAGCACCAACCGCTTCGTAAACAAGGCACGCCGGCTGCAGAACAAAATGCAGGGGGAGGAAACTGAGGAACCCGACATAGAAATACCGGATGTCAAGGTAGATGATCCCCCAAAAGAACCTGTTTAGGCTTTATTCAAAAAGCCTGCTTACAGAGATGTCCTCATGGATTCTGATAATGGCCTCCCCAAAAATAGGAGCCACAGTGAGCACCTTCATTCTGGAAAAACGCTCCTCCGGAGCAACAGGTATTGTGTTGGTTACAACAACCTCTTTCAATGGAGAGGCCTCTAGCCGTTGACGGGCTGCGCCTGAAAGCACAGGGTGTGTACAGCAGGCATAGACATCCTTTGCTCCGCGCGCGATAAGGGCTTCTACCGCTTTGACAAGGGTTCCCCCTGAATCAATAATATCATCCACCACAATAGCTGTTTTTCCTTTAACATCACCCACTAAATGCAGCACTTCTGTCTCATTAGGGCGAGGCCTTCGTTTATCAATGATCGCAATACTGGTTTCCATGCGGCTGGCCAGATCCCTTGCCCTGGTTACACCCCCCACATCGGGAGATACCACAATCGGATCCTTAGGATCCATTTTCCGGAAATACTCGGCAAGAATAGGCACTCCCACCAGTTGATCCAACGGAATGTCGAAAAAGCCCTGAATCTGTCCGGCATGAAGATCCATTGTCAGAACACGGGTCGCTCCGGCAGCAGTAATAATGTTGGCCAGAAGTTTGGCGGTGATCGGATCCCGCGCTTTTAGCTTCCGGTCCTGGCGCGCATATCCATAATAAGGCAACACGGCGCAGATACGCTTTGCCGATGCCCGCTTCAGGGCATCGATCATGATCAGGAGCTCCATTACATGCTTAGCAGCGGGAGGACAAGTGGGCTGGATCACAAAAACATCCGCCCCCCGGACACTCTCATTAATAGATACGCTGGTTTCTCCATCACTGAAAGAAGAGACATTCGCATCCCCTAATTCGATACCTAGATAGGCGGCAATTTCACCTGCCAATTCCGGGTTAGCGTTCCCTGTAAAAATCTTCAGGTTTTTCGTATAAAGTGTCGCACGGGCCCCGCTTCTCACTTTGCTATCCATCATTTTTACTGCTCCCCTTTTTTTTCATTTTCTCCTTCCAATCGGGAATCATAACCTGTTTAGCCCTCTCAATCGCCAAAGAATCTGGAGGAACATCTTTGGCAATAGTTGAGCCAGCACCGATCATAGCGTTCTTCCCCACATTGACTGGTGCGACCAGATTTGTGTTGCTTCCCACAAACACCCCATCTTCGATGAGGGTTTTGTATTTAGCAACACCATCATAATTACAGGTGATGGTTCCGGCACCGATATTGACTCCTGTTCCTACTGTAGTATCTCCAACATAGCTTAAATGAGGTATTTTGCTACCCTGTCCGACAGAGGTCTTTTTCAATTCCACAAAATCTCCCACCTTGACCTGATCAGCCAGTTCATTCCCTGGTCTCAGATAGGCGAATGGCCCAATATTGCATTTATCCCCAATAGTGCTTTCCACAACAACAGAATACTGTACAGTAACATTGTCTCCTAAGACCGCGCTGCTCAACCGTGTCCCCGGACCCAGGGTGCACCCCTTGCCGATTACGGTTTTCCCCTCAAGAAAAGTAAATGGATAGATCACCGTATCCCAGCCTACCCGGACACCTTTGTCAATATAGGTAGTTTGGGGGTCATGAATCGTCACCCCTTCATCCATCAGACGCAGACACTCCCGCTCTCGCAAGATGCGCTCCGCATCAGACAACTGGCGGCGAGTATTGATGCCTGCCGTTTCTTCGGTTGGGGCGACCAGTGCCGTAACAGGCCGGCCTGCCTCCCGTAGCAGGTGAATACAGTCGGTAAGATAGTATTCCCCCTGTTGGTTGTCCGGCTGTAAACGACTGATAGTCCCTTGCAACGCTGCTTTAGTGAAAGCGTAGGAACCTGTATTGATTTCCGGGATCTCCTTTTGTTCCGGGGTGGCGTCGGCGTCCTCAACAATTGCCTCTACCATATGATCCGCATTTTTTATAACCCGCCCGTACCCCTTAGGATCATCAAAAATACTGGTCAGCACTGCTGCGGCAGCTGTGGCATCCCGGCGAGTTATGATCAGTTTTTCCAGAGTTTCAGATTTCAACAGTGGAGTGTCCCCACAGACAACCAGCACATCCTCACATTCCTCTGCTAGGTAGGGCATGGCTTTCAGCACAGCATCTCCTGTGCCCAGCTGCTTTTCCTGAACAGCAAACTTATAACCAGCACCCAGTGCTTCCCGCACCAATTCAGAGCCCTGGCCGATAACCACAATGATTTCGGTTATTCCTATATCCTCAACAGCATCTAAAACATGCCTAACTAAAGGTACCCCGGCAGCACAATGCAACACTTTGGGAAGGTCGGACAACATTCTTTTGCCCTGACCTGCCGCAAGGACTATTGCTCCTACTCTCTTCATAGCTTCAACTCCTCAATGTCATGTTTCTATCATATGTTGCGCTGTACACCTAATTTTATTTTTTTATCACTGGAACAACAAAAAAGGGAATGCCGGATTCCCTTACATAATTGTGTACCGTCAATCCTCAGTAATATCTCCTATTCCGCATCCTCATAGGCACTTAAGATAGCATCCTGAATGCTCTTTCTAGTATCAGATGTAATGGGATGTGCGATATCACGAAACTCCCCTGACGGGGTCTTCCGGCTCGGCATAGCAATAAACAGGCCTCTTTCACCTTCGACAACCTTGATGTCATGTACCACAAAAACATCATCGAAGGTCACCGAGCAGACAGCCTTCATTCTGTTACCATCCTGTTTCATCTTGCGAATGCGCACTTCTGTTACCCGCATTAAAAAACCGAACCTCCTCCTGACGCACCAAATTGTCTAACAGTTCGTATATTCGCCAAGATCTACGGCATTCCTGCCAAAATATTATTAAAACAACCATTTATCCTTCTAATAATCTCTTTGCCATCTCCAAATCGGAAGCCTTGTCCACATCAACCCCAATTTCAGGGTAGTCACTGATCACAGCACACCCTTTAGCACCTATCATCTTAGAAACCCTTCGTTCTGCCTCTGCAATGGTCAGCTGCCCTAGAAAATACTTCCAGAGTATTCCGAAGCCCACCAAGCGCGCCAGGGCAGTGGGGTTCTTGCGCTGCCTGACAAATTCCTCAGCTTGGGAAAGACAGCGGCTGATAATCTCCCGCTTAACCAAAAAAAAATTCCCCCCTGTAAATGTTCCATCCCGCAAAGTGGCATAGGTGCGTTTAATGCCGAGGAAACGACTTTCCACCACTTCTTTCCTGACAATGGGATAATAAAAGTCTGCATCATGTTCAGCAGCCTGTGCTATAAAATCATCTACAGCCGCAGTGGTTAGAAAAGGAATATCTCCTGAACAAGCCAGCAGCCAGAGGTTGGCTGATTCTAAAGCATCTACCCCGGCAGCAAAACTCTCCAGTGGTGTTGTGCCCTGCTTTGCATAAAAAAATCTTGAGTTATTGCCATACACTGTCTTCAATTCTTCATCATCACCAACCAGAACGATATTCTGCATAACTGAACTGTTCCTGAGTGCTTCAACGACATAATCAACCATCAGCCGGGAATTAAGAGAAATAAGGGCTTTGCTTGGTGCCCCTTCCTCTATCCCTCCACCGCCAGCTAAGACCACTGCATCCAATTTATCGATCATTTCACCCAACCTCTTTTGCTTATTACTTCTTGACC
>DIQC01000078.1:0-4699 GCA_002426495.1 Thermacetogenium sp. UBA5472 | reverse complement strand
CCCGCCGCCTCTAAGGCCTTCTCTTTGCTCTCAAACAACCCGAAAACTGTAGGCCCACTGCCGGCCACCATCGCCCTTGCCGCACCCAACCGAAGGAATTGCTGTTTGATAGATGCTAGCTCCGGATAAAGGCCAATTGTGAACTCCTCTAGATCATTGCCCATTGCCTTGATCATCCCTTCCCTGTCTCCCTGCTGTAAAGCCTGAACAAACCTGGGGGTATGCAATTCCACATCCTTCTCCTCGTACAAACTATAAATCTTTGCGGTGCTGACTTCATATGCAGGCTTGACCAAAACCACCCAGAAGACTGGCATTGGAGGTAGAGAGCTCACTCTTTCTCCCCGCCCTGCGGCCAAGGTTGTTCCTCCCAAAATAAAAAATGGAACATCAGAGCCCACCTCAGCTGCGGCAGCCAACATTTCATCCTCATGCAGACCAATTCGATAAAGTGTATCCGCCCCTTTTAAGGCTGCTGCCGCATTGCTGCTGCCGCCCCCCAGTCCGGCGGCATGAGGTATCTTCTTTTCAATATTGATACAGATTCCAGCAGGTAGCCGGTCTGAAATTACAGATAGAGCCCTGTAAGCCAGGTTATCCCGGCCATCAGGAATACCCGGAGTACTGCAAGATACGGCGATCCCCGCTGCCAGTTTGGTAAAACAGAGGGTGTCGGCTAGGCTGACGGTCTGCAGCACCGAATTGATCTCATGGTAACCATCAGGCCTGATAGCACCCACATCTAACGTTAGGTTAATCTTAGCAAAAGAGCTGAGCAAAATTTCCCCATTGTTTTGTTGAATGGCCGGTTCTCCTCCTCAGAGTAGACCCAAAGGGACGGTTCTCCTGTGTCTACTTCTAAATCTTGCGAGCTTTTAATTAGCACACCAGTGAACCCTTTTTTACTCAGAGTAGAAGCTTTGCTTCGTACTCTAAGTTAATAGTTTACTAATGACTCAGTTGGCGTTGGACTACCGCTTATAAAGAAGTGGGAGACTTACACCAAGTTATTCAGTTCAATTTTACTTCTAAACCACCAATTACTCAATAGTGGTTGCCGTTCAAAAAATACTGGCAGTGTTAAAGAAGTATTAAAAGCCAGACATGAATAAAAAGAAAGTTCCCGCATAAGTTTTACCCGGAAGGCGAGTGATAATTATGTATGCTTTATTACCCGGCTTGCTGGCCGGGCTGGCCACTGCCCTGGGATGTTTAATTGTGATCCTGGCCAGGCCACCGGGGCGACGGGCTCTGGCTGTAACCTTGGGAGGGGCTGCAGGAGTCATGCTCGCTGTGGTTCTTCTGGACCTAATCCCAGCGGCATTAAACACAGGCACCCCTTTGGAAACAATACTTGGCATTGCTGCTGGGATAGCTCTCCTCTGGGTAGTCGACTTTCTTTTCACCAATCGCCCAACTGCCTCATCCCTACACAGGGGAACTGCCATGCGGCAGATGGGCTATATGATGGCCATTGGCATCTCTCTGCACGACCTGCCGGAGGGAATTGCCATCGCCGGAGCCTATGCTGTCGGGGGAGGACTAGGGCCGCTGATAGCCCTATCTATCGCTTTGCATAATATTCCCGAAGGGATCGCCACAGCCGCCCCTTTACTGATGGGCGGCCTCAGGCCTGTGCACATTCTATTAACTGTTTCTGTTGTCAGTCTTTTTACACCATTAGGGACTCTCATTGGAATTTTCCTCATCCAGCTGTCACCCGGCCACCTTTCTTTTCTCTTAGCCCTGGCTGCCGGAGCGATGATCTACCTGATTAAAGATGAACTCCTGCCCTCTGCACAGGATCAGAGCATGTTCTGGTCCTGGTTCGGTGTGGCTGCCGGATACTTCATCCTCTGGTTTGCTCTGCATCTCGCCGGTTAATGTTGTCCGGAAAAGAGCCAGGAAAGCAATGAACCATCCTGTGGCCATTCCAGCCACTCACCGATTTTCGTTGTCAGACGGAGATTCTCCTCCGGTTCTGTAACACTGTCGATCAATAAAATACTTTCCTGCTGCCTTGCAGACTTTTTCTCAAGCTTCCCGTCCTCAAATTTCTCACCCTCAAGGCTTTCATCCCCGAGCTGCTCAGCCTCGAGTTTCTCATCTTCGAGCTGCTCATTCTCAAGTTTCTCATCCACAAGCTCAAGCTGAGTGCCATCACTGTCCACTGCTTTCTTTTTAAGCACTTGGGCAGAGCTAGTCAAATCCACATAACAGAGGGGCGGAAAGAGACAGCACCACCAATTTTCCCCTTCGCCTTCCCCCAGGACAATCCTCAGTGACTGGTATTTCCCCTCCGGGAAGGTCAGCGGGCCATAGACACGAACAGGAAAATCAAAAACCCCAAAATACGCATCCACCGGGTCACTGCACCCCTGATCTCTCAGGGTCTGGACAGCCACCTGCTCAATTTCAGGAAGTTTACCCTGAATCACCGAAGCTGCTGCTTGTTGATCTTTAACCCCTTCCAGACTTGGGCGCAGATAGTCGAGAACAGCATCCCGCACATCCAGTTTCAGCTCCTGATCAACGCTTTGATCACTTTTCGCTATAACATGAAACCGTACAACATTTTCTTGAAGCTGTCTGGCTTCCCCTGAATCCTGCTCACTGACAGGCAGCAGGGCCAGCGTGGTAAAAATAGACAAGCTAAGAATTAAGATAACTCCTAAACGCTTCAGATGCTTTTTCATCATCAACCAACCTCTCTCCCCAAAGGCAATCTTGTAACCCAGTATTTCCCTTTTCAGCTAAGGTATACAAGAAAAAACCCTGACTGCAGATTCTTTACCGCAATCAGGGTAATTACCTGAACAACTTTTATGGATCACACGGTATAATCAGCACCGAACCGATCTGGATATTTAAGGGGTCAACCCCCGGGTTGAGAGCCATAATCATGTCAACAGTGACATTATATCGCTGAGCCAAATTCCAGAAGGTATCGCCAGGCTGCACCACATGATTAAAGGGACATGCCGGCTGTTTCGGCGGATGTGGCGGTCGTGGCGGTTTCGGCGGATGTGGCGGCCGTGGCGGTTTTGGCTCTACGATATCCTCGCAAAGCACAACATAGATCTGCACTGTATCCACCACACGAGCAGTCAGCTTGAGTACTATCTCCAAAACAACCCTTCTGCTACTGTCTGCCGGCCTGCCGGTTACATGCTCTACCGCTGCCTGTACAGTGACACTCATATCAGGTTTGGCACCTGGTATGGAAATAAAATCGCGGAACTTAACAGTAGCCTGAACATGGTGTACAGATTGATCAGGCATATCACTTACATAGAGAACCTGAGCATCGATCCTGCCGCTGACAATCACTTTATCCTTGATAATGACGATGTCCTCCGGCAGGACTTCCACCTTGTGAATCTTCACATCCAGAACCTTGGTAACACCCGGCTTTTCATAGGGAATCTGTACTTCATCCTTGATGTTGACCTGAGTGTGGTCTTCACCGACTACATTGTCTACCCTGAGCAGCTCCCGTTCTGTATCAACACCGACCAGATCAACAACAACATCCAGCTCCCTGGGCTCGGTAACTTTAGCATCCAGATCCATGAGTACTTCTACACTGACAGTACAGGGATCCACCACATCAAAACCGACATGAGTTATGGTCTCATCAACTGTAACGTTCATCTCCGGTTGGGCACCGAATACCTCAATAAACTGTGTAAAGTGAAGTGTCTGGTGCATGTGGTGAACAGGCTGTGTAGCCAGGTCAGCCACATAAATAATCTGTAAAGTAATATCCCCTTCTACAATTACCTTATTTTCAATAACCTTTTTGTCGGTAATCGCTACACTGGCATCTACATCCATGACCTTTTCCACAGGAGGCTTCTCAGGTGGCACCCGGAATTTCCCAGAAACCATCACATCATTACTGCCTTCGGCAACAATTTCTTCCAGGCGAAGCTTTTCCATGATCGCTTCCGCCTTGGGTGGTGGACTGGTCATCAATGTAACTTCAGCCAACTCTGTTACCTTGGCAAAAACCAATAGAACAGCAGTAACTTCAAGTCTACCTGGATGCCTATCCTTGACCTTCCCTTGAATATCCTCAACTTTCACCTTGACCCGGGACATCATTTCCGGTTCTGCACCTTTTATCTCTACAAACTGCGTAAAGTCCAGGCGCTGATGCATATGGTGAACCGGCTGCCCAGGAAGATCGGCAACATAGACAATCTGCAGATTCAGGTAACCCTCTACGATCACCTTATCTTTGATAACTTCTTTCTTTGTCACCTTAACAGTCTTGTCGATTGAAATAACCTTTTCTATCCCCGGTTTCGGCTTTGGCACATAAAAATCTGCCTGTACGACAGCCTGTTTCGATTTTTCACCGACTACATGATCCAACTTTAATGTCTCGCAGCGTTTCCTCATCTCTTCTCCCTCCTTTTCCAGGGCACATTTTTCTGTAATATAATATGCCAGCGGGATAAAGGGGGTGTATTTCTTCAATATCAAAGAAGCTGCCGCAGGAAACTGCAGCAGCTTTTGGCATAAAGCAATAAAGCAAGCCTGGCCCCGGTTAGACTCCGATGAACATCTGGGTGAACATCATACCGTAAGGACCACCTGGAACAATACCGATGCCGATATGAGTAAACTCTGGCTTCAATATATTAGCACGGTGCCCCGCAGAGTTCATGAGGCCGTTGTGGGCTCTGTCCAC
>DIQC01000013.1 GCA_002426495.1 Thermacetogenium sp. UBA5472 | reverse complement strand
TTTTTTAGATCAAAAATGCAACGTGAGTCATGAGTCATGAGTCAAGGGGACGGTGACTTTGACTCACTGTCAGTGGCTAATTAAGCCAAGGTTGGCTTCAAGGTGGCAAATTAGGAACGTTTCCTTTTGTCAAATAATATGCAGGATTAGCTTGGAGCAGCTATAGGTTAGGAGAATATTTAGAATCTGCAATATTCGCATAGTAAGAAGTGTTATGGGTATACATGTCTCCTGATGGAGATGTGTATACCCATCATTGAGTTCAAGTGTCCGTCCACTTGACTCACTTGACTTATTTAGATTGTGAACGAACGAGTAGGCTTGCTTAGTAAACAGATACAGACGCTTTAACGTTGAAACGTCCCCTCTGTTCCGATTATGCGGCAGGTTTTTTATACATAAATGTTGAATAATACAATAAATATAAATAAAAGAGGTGAAATAGGTCGATGTGCGGGAGATTTAGCCTAACAGTTGAGGGAGATGCTGTTGCAGATTACTTTCATATACAGAATGTTTCAGTACACTATCAACCTGATCATAACATCGCTCCTGGCCAGATAATCCCGGTTATTACCGGAGCGCATGATAAAAGGGTTTTGTCTCTTATGCGTTGGGGGTTGATTCCTTCCTGGGCCAAAGTATCTTCTATCGGTTATAAGATGTTCAATGCCCGGGCAGAGACGATCGATCAGAAGCCATCATTTCGCAGCGCTTTTTTTCGAAGACGTTGTTTAATCCCCGTTGACAGCTTCTATGAGTGGAGGCAGCAAGGTGAGCCACCTCTTCGCATCTATCTCCCGGACAAGCCGCTTTTTGCATTAGCAGGAATCTGGGAGTTATGGAAATCCAATAAAGGAGAGCAGATTCTTTCTTGCAGCATTATTACAACCGAACCTAACGATTTTATGCAAGATATCCATAATCGCATGCCTGTGATCCTGAATGACGAGGAAAAGATAATAAACTGGCTAGAGGGAACAATACCAGATGATTTGAAAGAGCTGCTAGTGCCGTACAGTGGCCAGATAGCTGCGGAACCATACCCCTTACATGTACAATAGTCCTGATATCAAACCTGTCACCGATACCTACCGCTGACATTGCTCAAATCAACATATAAATGTTCCTATCCTGAAAATTATAGCCGAAAGAGATTACAGCCAAAAGAGATGATCAAGTAAGGATATAGAGGGGAAGTAATTCCTATGAAAAAGTCCTTAGAAAAAGGACCCTCCCATAACGGAGAAAGGAGTGTCGATTGTATGTTGAGAAAAGTGAACAATTCTATACTGGAGCTTGTCGAAGGTGATATTACTGAAATGAAGACAGATGCTATTGTCAATGCCGCCAATACCTATCTGAAACATGGGGGAGGAGTAGCAGGTGCCATTGTCAGAAAAGGTGGCAGGATTATACAGGATGAATCAGATAGAATAGGGTACTGCCCTGTGGGAGAAGCAGTGATCACTGGAGCTGGCAGTCTGAAGGCAAAGTATGTCATCCATACCGTGGGACCAAGGATGGGTGAAGGGGATGAGGATGATAAACTAAAGAGTGCCACCTTAAATAGCCTCAAACTGGCTGACAGAGAGGGTCTCGAGAGTGTAACTTTTCCAGCAATCAGTGCCGGCATTTTCGGCTTCCCCATCGACCGCTGTGCTGAAATCATGCTGGGAAATATAATTGGTTATTTGCATGGTACTATTGGCTTAAAGCGCGTTGTCCTCTGTCTGCTCGGGGAAGATAATTTAGATATCTTTCTAAACGAACTGCAGAAGCAGGTTTCAGAGTAGAAGGGAGGGGATACAATATGCAGGATGAACAAATTTTACAAAAAACCGCTGATCTGCTTAAAGGTTCACAAAATACGGTAGTGGTTACAGGAGCAGGTATCAGCACTGAAGCGGGTATTCCTGATTTTAGGGGAGAAAAGGGGATCTATCGTACCCTGGGTGAGGAGAGAGTAATGAGCCTGCTTAATCTTGATGCTTTCAAGGAAAAGACAAAGGATTTTTACGAGTTTTATAGGAATTACTTTATGATGCCTAAAGTTAAACCCAGCCGCGCACATCGTTTGCTCGCTGAAATGGAGCTTAAAGGACACATTAGAGCTATTGTTACCCAAAACATCGATAATCTTCACCAGGCAGCGGGCAACAAGCGAGTGATTACTGTGCACGGTAATGCTGAACAGTTTTCATGCACAAAGATTGGATGTTATACAAGAGTAGATGCAGATTATATCCGTAACTACCCAGAGGTCGTACCAAGGTGTCCTGTGTGTAAGAACATCCTAAAACCTGATGTAGTTCTGTTTGGCGAACCCATTCAAAATTACCGACTGGCTACAGATACCATTCTTAACAGCCAACTGCTGGTAGTTATCGGTTCATCCTTAACTGTCTATCCGCTGGCAGGTTTTGTAGGTGAGTACTGCGGCTCCAGAAAAAATTTTGTCATAATAAATAAAGGCCCTACAGCACTGGATCATGCAGCAACAATAAAATTGGAAACAAATCATACTGGAGATACCTTGGAGAAAATATTTAATTATCTGTAAAATTGGGGGGTATAAAGATGCAGTCCACTATTGACTGTGTTCCATGTTATATCAAGCAGGTGATCTCTGCACTGCGCATAGCGGGGCTTAAAGAAAGGGAACAACATGTAGTGATCAATGAGCTATTTTCTACAATTAACCAATTAGATCCAGCAAAAACTCCTGCTGAGAACTCTTCTCTGGTTCTTTTTGAGGCATATCGTTTGATGGGAATAGATGATCCCTTTAAAGAGGCGAAAGCCGCTTCCAACAAATTGGCACACACCTTTCTTCCCGCTTTAGAAAGGATTATCGCCTATAG
>DIQC01000074.1 GCA_002426495.1 Thermacetogenium sp. UBA5472 | reverse complement strand
AATTATAGCGGCAATAATACTGCTCCAGGGAAGAGTAAAAGGTAATGAAAATGAGTTGCCTAAAATTCTGTAATTCAAATACATGATCCCTAAGCTGATAGGCAGGCCATAGAGCAGAGCCTTAAGGCCGTAGAATAGGCTTTCGTAGTTGATCATTTTATTGAATCCTTTGGGTGTCATGCCAATTGACTTCAGCATAGCAAATTCCCGTTTACGAAGGGCTATGCTTGTTGATATGGTATTAAAAATATTAGCCACACAGATTGCGGCAATCAGGGCTACAAAGCCGTAGAAGAATACGGCGATAAGAGTGTTGTACTGCTCATTTCTTTTGTTTGACGCCGCAACGTCATTAATGTTCAAGTCTGCTATTGACGTTTGCTTTTGGTATTCCTTAATGTTTTCAACCAGGCTGGTAGGATCAGAGCTATTGATGTACATATTAACATAGCTGTAGTCGGATCCATCCCGCCCTTTTAAAACGGCAAATGCTTTCTCCGATACGATGAGCGGTGCTTGGATTGAGCCATTTAACATTGTTACATCTCCCATAGGCATCTCATCCGCCAGAGCCGCTATTTCCAAGTCAATATTATCATCATTTGGCCCATATGCTATGAATTTAATACTCAGTTTGTCTCCTGTTTCGATATCGAAACGTTTTGAACGTGAGTATTTATTATCGATTTTTTGCATAGGCAGTGTATTAACGAGTATTCCGCAGGGATTTTCAGCATCTTTTAGGCGAGCGACATCGGCTCCGGTTTCGTGTGCATACCTTTTAAGCGACTGATCGTCAATAGATTTTATATCTATGTACGTTTCGAATTCTTCGGTATTTTGCTCCTGATCATTTGGCTGCATAATTTCATTCTGCATTTTTTTAAGTTCATCTGACACCAGGTCTCTGTCTAAAACAGCCATAGCCGGCATTGTTTCTGTTATTACTGATTCCTCCACATCATCCAGCTTGGCGATAGCGGCGTAAAAATCTTTCTTCTCCTGGGCTGTTGCCGAAGATGTAACAAATAGCGAGACATCGTAAGGGGAACTGCTTAGCATAAGATCGGTTGATTGTTGAGAAAGTAAAGACAGGGATGAAACAGATAAAAACAGAACAATGCTGAGCACCAGTGAAAAAACAGTGATTTTATACCTGCGACTGTTTCGTTTTAGGTTTTTGAGCCCCAGCTCTGCTTCAAACCCAAAGATCAACCTGGTCAGTTTAGATGTTTTTACATTTTTAGCGTCAAACTTGATGTCACGTGTTTGGCGTATCGCCTCAATGGGAGAGATTTGGGAGGCACGTTTGGCGGGAATATATGCCGATATGAAAATTGTAAGCATCGAAAACAATACTGCTACAAGTATTGTCGCCGGAGAGGTTACAAGTGTCAGTTTAGCTGATGTTCCGGACACACTGGTGATCAGAGGCTGTACAAGAACAAAGGTTATACCCATTCCCAATGTGCCGAAAAATATTCCCAAAGGAATACCTATTATCCCCACCACAAAGCTTTCGAAAAATACAGAGTTCCGTTTCTGCCTTTTTGTGGCGCCTACACTGGCGAGCATACCCAGATGCCTACTGCGCTCCGATATGGAAATTGCGAAAGCATTATATATCAGGGCGACAGAACCTATAATGATCAGAATTATCGCCACAGCCGCAAGGGTATAAAGGGTTGTTAGTAAATTATCATCTATAATTCCGTATAAGCGTAAAAGATCCCGATTGTAGCTAACATCGGAAACACCTATATTTGCAGCAAGCTCATTTGCCTGTTCATTTGCCTTTTTGCTAATTTGATTCCAGGTTACCGAGATATTGACTGTCTCAGCCGGCGCGAATTCATTTTTGTCAAGATAGGTGATCACTGTATAACCCGGTGCCCAATAGGGTTCAAAACCCGGCCGGCTGATGATTCCAGTAACCGTATATTCTTTTGCTGATTCTACTATCAGTTTTTCACCACTGTTATCTTCATCTTGCTTTTTAAATTCCGAATCCTGTCTTAGTAAAACCTCTTCTGCACCATCAGCCATGTAGCGCTGGCCAACATCCACTTTTATTTTGTCGCCAACCTTGTATGTCACACCGCCGTTTTCCGCAATATGAGAGGATATGACGATCTCATTTGAGTTTTGGGGGAAATGGCCTTCCACCAAATCCAAATTAAATGTCTCAATGCTCTGCTCGTCATACGCTTGTAAAAATAGGTAAGGTTTATCCTCGTTTTTTGAGCCATCCAGCAAAGCATAACCGATATCCTTGCTGAGTGCAGCCGAGGCAGTATTCTTATCATTGATCACCGAATCGATGTTTTGACTTTGTATATCTCTATAAAGCACATGCCAATTTCCTGTATTCTCTATAACCTCTCTGCGGGTCATATCCAGGAAAGATGACACAAAGGTAGCTACCGCCGTGATCATAGCAACAGATAAGATAACTCCGATAATGGTAACGATGGTGCGTTGTTTATTTAATTTCAGATGGCGGAGGGTCAGGGTATTGATGATATTCATCTTCGAATCACCTCGTTTTTGACGATGCGGCCGTCTTCAATCGAGATTATTCGATCAGCCTGTAAAGCGATGCTTTCATCATGGGTGATTATTATTAAGGTCTGATTATATTTTTTGTTGGATAGCTTTAAAAGTTTTACTATTTCGGCACCGTTTTTACTGTCCAGATTCCCTGTGGGCTCATCGGCAAGCACAAGTGCAGGGTTGTTGATCAATGCCCTGCCGATGGATACCCGCTGCTGTTGCCCCCCGGAAAGCTGGTTGGGCAGATAGTTTAATCTATCCGCAAGGTTCAATGTGTTCGCTATTTCATCAAGCTGTCCTTGATCAACTGTACGCCCATCAAGTAACAAGGGCAGAGTAATATTCTCCTCCACACTCAATACCGGTATCAGGTTATAAAATTGATAGATAAGCCCTATCTGTCGGCGTCTGAAAATAGCTAACTGGGTTTCGTCAAGTGCATAAACATCAGTATTTTCCACAAATACCTTGCCACTTGTGGGCGTGTCGACACCACCTACGATGTGCAAAAGTGTTGATTTCCCTGAGCCAGATGGCCCGATAATCGCTAAAAATTCACCCTTTTCCACTGAGAAACTGACATTATCCAGAGCCTTGACAGTGGTTTCACCTTGGCCATAGATTTTAGATAGGTTCTCTACTCTTAAGATTTCCATTTTACTTCACCCCTATTTTAGTCTCCATAGCTTGAGTATAGCTGCCGAATATGACTCTGATGTGACTATTTGAGTGACAGTTTTGTCACACAATGCTTTTATAAATTTTGATAATGAATTGTGTGCCTTTGTTTTTTTCACTGATCGCCTCAATGGTGCCATCCTGATTTTCTAGAATACTTTTCGACATGGCTAGCCCAATGCCGATGCTTTCTTTCCCTGCATCTTTGCTCTTATAAAACCGGTTGAAGATATAGGGCAAGTCGCTCTTGTCGATGCCTTCACCATTATCGGTGACTTGTATGATGGTATAGAGTGATGTTTCATGGAAATCAATCATGATCCTTCCCCCAACAGAGGTATGTTCAATGCAGTTTTTAACAATATTGGTGACAGCCTCTGAGGACCAATTAAAATCGCCTACAAATTGAGCGTTTTCATCACCAGTAATTTCAAGGGTTTGCTCTTTAATTTCTATCGGGATCAGCAAAGGCTCAGTGGCATTACAGATGAGCTTTTTGACATTAACCTGCTCTTTTTTGAACTCAATGGTGCCCGCATCGATCTTAGATAACTTCAGCAGTGATGCTACAAGCCATTCCAGCCTTTCCAGCTGTGAACGGATATTTTTTGTAAATTCTAGACGCTTGTCCGGCGGCAAGTTCTGATCACTGATCAGATCTGTCATCACAGACATGGAGGTCAACGGGGTTTTAATCTGATGGGAAATATCAGAAATGGAATCAGCGAGAAAAACCTTGTCCTTTTTCAGAAGCTCGGCTTGCTCGCTTAAGGTTACTGTCACTTTATATATTTCACTTTTAAGTATGCTCAGCTCACCCTCATCATTATCTCTAATATCAAGGGAGTATTCACCACCAGCAATCCTTTTGAGATATTGGGAAAGTTTTTCTATCTGTTTGTATCTCCATTTGGTAAACAGCCAGGATATAATAATCATCAACAGCAAAGCGGAGAATGCAGCAATTCCCGCCAGGACATCGATAATGAAACAGACAGCAGTTCCGATTATCAAAACTGAGGTCAACAGAATAATGTAGATCCTGATCTCTTTGTTGCGCAGCAATTTAATCGCCACCCTTATAACCATGCCCCCGAACTGTTTTTATAATTTTGGGGTTTTGGCTGTCATCCTCTATTTTTTCGCGCAGGCGCTTAATATAGACTGTCAACGTATTGTCATTGACAAAATCCCCTGCAATATCCCAAAGCCCCTGCAAAAGCTGGCTGCGGCTGAGCATCTGCCCCTCATGATTGGCAAAGATAAGGAGCAGCCGGTATTCCAGAGATGTCAAGATGATCTCCTGCTCCCCCTTATAGACCTTGGCTTTGGCGGTATCAATCTTCAGGCCGCTGAATTCAATTACAGTCCTAAATGATACCGTTTTGTCATACCGACGCAGCACAGATTTAATGCGGGAGAGAAACTCTCTGATCCGAAATGGTTTTGTAATATAGTCATCCGCTCCCATATCTAAACCCATAACTACATTAACTTCATCATCTATTGCCGTTAGAAATATGACTGGGATATCTTGTGCCTTGATCATTTTGCATATATCGTAGCCACTTCCATCTGGAAGGGATAGATCAAGTATGGCCAGGTCAAAGCTATTTTCATTGATCATAGTTTCTGCTGACTCGACATCCAAGCAGTGAGTAACAGAATACCCTTCCTGCTCCAGCGAATAGCAAAGGCCTGATGCTATGACTTTATCATCTTCAACAAATAGGATTTGCATTTTTTGACTCACTTTTCCCCTCAAAGGCGATCCGGCGTTTTATGTCTGCCATTAAATTGCTAAACTGCCCCAGGTCAAGAGATTGAGCACCATCACACAACGCCATAGAGGGATCATTATGGGTTTCAATCATTATACCATCTGCTCCAGCCGCTACCGCAGCACGTGCCAGGGGTGTTATCAAATTCCGGAGGCCGGAGGCATGGCTGGGGTCCACGATCACTGGCAGATGAGATTTCTGTTTGAGCAAGGGAACAGCCGATATATCCAGGGTATTCCGGGTAGCTGTCTCAAAGGTGCTAATTCCTCGTTCGCACAAGATAACCTGGCTGTTTCCCGCTGATAATATATACTCAGCACTCAGCAGCAGCTCTTCCAGCGTATTGGACAGCCCCCGTTTCAGCAGCACCGGCTTGTTGAACTTTCCTATTGCTGTGAGTAGATCGAAATTCTGCATGTTCCTGGCACCGATTTGGATCACATCGATCTCCTCAAATAAAGGTAGCTGGGTTTGATTCGTGATCTCAGTCACCAACACCTGCCGACGGCTTTGTGCAGACAAGAAACCTGCGTAGTCTGACAGCCAGCGGTTGGGCTAAAGCTGCCGGACAGCTGCATCTCGCAATTGAGCGAGCGCAGCTTGTTTGTTGAAACTGCACATCAGTGTTTCACCGATCAGGACACCGTCAACTTTGGCCTGTCGCAGCATGACGATATCTGAGGCAGTTTTAATTCCACTCTCTGCGATATAGAGAATGTTTTCCGGCACCAATTTGCGCAGTCTGATACTGTTGCCAATATCCACAGTTAAATCCTTAAGGTTGCGATTGTTGACCCCGATGATTTTTGCCTGGGCTGTCAGTGCTGCCTCAATTTCTCTCTCGTCATGGACTTCAACCAGCGCCGACAGGCCTAGTTCATCACAGATAGCCAGATAATCGCGGATGGTCTGTGTATCCAGCAGAGCACAAATGAGCAATACAGCCGACGCACCCATGATTTTAGTTTCGTAAAGCTGATAGGCATCAACCACAAAGTCTTTACGAAGCAACGGTAATGAAACCACCTCTTTTATCTGCGCTAAATAATCGTCGCTGCCCCGGAAGTAATCCGGTTCCGTAAGTACAGAAATGGCATCCGCTCCGGCCAGCTCGTATTCCCTGGCAATCCAGAGATAGGGGAATTCGTCCACCAGCACACCCCTGGATGGAGAAGCCTTTTTCACCTCACAGATAAAGCTAAGCTCTGGTTTGTTTAAGGCCGCCGCAAAGGGCAAACCGGTCAAAGACCCCATGCTCAGAGCTGCTTGTTTAACTTTTTCCAGGGGCGCCTCCGCTTTTTTTCGCTCAATTCTCTTCTTGGTAGCTGCCGCAATTTTATTGAGTATCATCTGGCGACCCCGTTGGTCAGGCGACGAAACTGTTCCAGTTTGGCTAAAGCCTTGCCGCTGTCAATATTATCCTGTGCAGTTTTAATACAATCGGCAATGGTACAATCATCAATGCCTAAATAAAGAGCCATTGCCGAATTCAGCACGACCACATTACGTTTCGGTCCTTTATCATGGCCGCTTAAAATGTCCAGGGTGATTTGAGCATTTTCTGCAGGGCTGCCGCCTGCTAAGTCTTCTAGGGTGCAGCGGCTGAAGCCAAATTGCTCAGGAGTAATCACATAAGGGGTCAGCTGCCCATATCTAATTTCGCAAACACAGGTTTCTCCGGTGAGAGTTGCTTCATCCATGCCTTCCTCGCCACCGCTGACCACCAGCCCCCTGCTCACGCCCAAATTTGCCAGCACCTGGGCCAGCGATTCTATCAGCTTGCGGTCATAGACACCCATTAACTGCATTGTCGCCCCCGCCGGATTGGCCAATGGTCCCAAGATGTTGAAGATAGTACGCACCCCCATTTCCTTGCGCACCGGGGCTGCATATTTCATAGAGGAATGATAGAGCTGAGAGAACATAAAGCAAATATTGCTCTCAGCCAATACTGCTTCACTTTGCTCAGAGGTCAGGTTAAGGTTAATCCCCAAGCATTCCAGTACGTCTGCTGCGCCGCTTTTGCTGGATACCCCCCTGTTCCCGTGCTTGGCTACTGGTACGCCGCCAACCGCAATCACAAAGGCAGAGGTGGTAGAAATGTTAAAGGTGTTCGTCCCGTCACCGCCGGTGCCGACAATATCAATCACATTGCGTACCGGATTAAGCCTCAGACCCTTTTCCCGCATCACTGTGGCGCAGGCGGTGATTTCCTCCACAGTTTCACCTTTGATGCGCAGCCCGGTCAATAAGGCACCCATTTGCGCCTGGGTAGCGGTACCGTCCATCATGGCACCCATCACTTCTTTAGCAGTGTCAAAGTTCAGATTCTGGCCGTTGATCACTGTTTGAATAGCATTTTTCATCACTTTTATCTCCTCCTATAATTTAGATAATTTTCCATCACGGTCATTTCATCATTGCTAATAACTTTTATATCTAGGCTAATGCTACAGTCCAGTTGCACCAGGTTATAGACAAATCTATCATAATTATCGATCAGCAAAATCAAAAGTCATCAACCTCCTTGGCATGGCAAATGGCGTTAATTACCGCCAGAGCTTTATTTTCGGATTCCTCATACTCTTTTTCCGGGATACTATCAGCCACAATACCGCTGCCTGCCTGCACATACACCTGGTTATCCTTCTTTGCGGCCATGCGAATAGCAATACAGGTATCCATATTACCAGTAAAGTCCACATAGCCCAGGGCGCCACCGTATATCCCACGGGGCTGGGCTTCCAGCTCTGCCATGGCCTTGCCGTAATTTTCCAGAACCCGGTCAGTTTTCATATTCACCACAATATAAATTTTCTGCTTGAGATGGTCGTAAGCAATAACTTTATCAAAGAGCATCAGATCAAAATCGTTGTAGAAACCACGTTTAATAGCTAATTTCGGCTCGGCGTAACCAAGCATAGCGTAAGCCCAGTAACCGACAAATCCACCGGTAAAAGGCGGCAGGCCAGGTATCCGAGGAGCCTGATGAGTTTGCTGAATTTCGCGCAATAGGTCATAGGGCTGCTTCGTATGCAGCCGTTTAATTGCACCATCTTGCTCAATGGTTACTGTTTGTTCTTTACCGTAAACTCGCATCACCGGGTCAAAGCCCAGGAAAGAATAACGGCCCCATTTTTCCCCGCCCTCGACACTCTCCAGCAGGAAATAGCGCTTGCTGATGCCGGCCAGCTTTCTCAGCAGCGTTATGGGCGTAATGGCATCAGCATAAATTTCCCGGCAAACAGGTATCATGCTGTAATCCTGCGCCAATGCCTGGATGCTTCCACTATCAGGTCTAATCATCTGCTTAACCCCTTTCATCTGTTTGTGGCCACTTAATGGCAACAAAAAAAGCTTCTATCCCTGCTCAGGGACAAAAGCTTACACTTCTGCGGTACCACCCAAATTGACGATAAAATCGCCCACTCCTTTTGCATACCATCATATGCACCCTACTGATAACGGACAGGGTTCCCGTCAACGTCTACTCCCTACAAGGTTTCGAGCCACAAGATTTCGAGCCGCCCTCGCAAGTCCATTCAGAATCATCTCTGTAACCGCATTCCCACCAGCTAGCGGCTCTCTGAGTACAGCCAATCATCCTTACTCCTCTTGCTCATCGGTTTAGCTATCGATATTCTATTTTACTTTACTGTTGTTTTTCGTATTGTTGTTTAGTCGCTTTATTCATGCCGCGCACATATTCCATGACATGAGGTACGCAATCCTCACCGTATTGGCCGATAATATTAACGATGGCACTGCCCACAATTACCCCATCAGCAAACCTGGCCATTTGCTTGGCTTGTTCCGGTGTCGAGATACCAAAACCAATGGCACAGGGGATATCCTTGACCTCTTTAACTGACTTAATCATGTGCTCCACATTGTTACTTAGCTCCTGGCGCATACCTGTTACTCCCATAGATGATACACAATAAATAAAGCCTTGCGCTTCACTGGCAATCATGCGGATGCGCTGCTGGGAAGTGGGGGCAATCATGGAGATCAAAGTCACCCCATATTTTAAGCAATCAGGCAAAAGCTCCTGTTTTTCTTCATAAGGCATATCTGGTACAATCAGTACGTCTACACCTACTGTCTGGCAATTTTCCATAAACCGCTCTGTGCCATAAGTAAAGATGGGATTTATATAAGTCATAAAGGCGATGGGCACCTGGCAAGTTTGTCTGATACGCCCTACCATGGCAAATATTTTATCTGTTGTTGTGCCAGCAATAAGAGCACGGTTATCTGCCTCTTGGATCACCGGTCCCTCGGCAATAGGGTCAGAAAAGGGTATCCCCAGCTCAATTAAATCCGCACCGGCCTCCGCCATGTTGATCACCAGCTGCTCAGTGATCTCCAGTGATGGGTCACCTGCAGTAATAAAAGGAATAAACGCCTTGCCGTTAGAAAAAACCTGTGGTAATCTATTCATCGATTTGTTCCCCCCTGTAACGTGCTATGGCAGCCACATCTTTATCGCCCCGTCCGGAAAGGTTGATCACCATAATTTGGTCTTTAGCCATCATCGGTGCCAGCTTTCTGGCATAAGCCACCGCGTGGGCACTTTCGATAGCCGGGATAATTCCTTCAGTCCAGGAAAGGTATTCAAAGGCCTCTACCGATTCGTCATCAGTAACCGGCACATATTCCGCCCGGCCTGTATCATACAGGTTGGCGTGCTCAGGCCCTATACCCGGGTAATCAAGCCCCGCTGAAATGGAATACACCGGTGCGATTTGGCCATACTGGTCTTGACAGAAGTAGGACTTCATACCGTGAAAGATACCCTCTGTGCCAGTGGCTATAGTGGCCGCAGTCTCAGCGGTATTGATGCCGCACCCGGCAGCTTCACAGCCGATTAAACGAACCCCTGGCTCTTCAATAAAATCATAAAAAAGTCCCATAGCATTGCTGCCACCCCCCACGCAGGCTAGCAGAACATCAGGCAGCCGACCCTCTTTTTCCAGCATCTGCTCCTTTACTTCGCGGCCAATCACCCTTTGGAAATCGCGCACTATCATGGGAAAGGGGTGTGGTCCCATGACCGAGCCCAGCACATAATGGGTATCGGCCACCCGTGCCGCCCATTGGCGCATAGTCTCATTGACAGCATCTTTAAGGGTCTGGGTACCGCTGGTCACAGTATGCACCCGGGCTCCCAGCAGTTCCATACGGTAAACATTGAGCTTTTGCCGGTCGGTGTCCTCCTTGCCCATGAAAATTTCGCATTCCATCCCCATGAGGGCGGCGGCAGTTGCTGTGGCCACCCCATGCTGTCCCGCTCCTGTCTCTGCAATCACACGGGTCTTGCCCATGCGTTTGGCCAACAGCACCTGGCCTAGCACATTGTTGATTTTATGTGAACCTGTATGATTGAGATCCTCACGTTTGAGGTAGATCTTAGCGCCATTGAGATCCCTGGTCATCTTGGCTGCATAATAAAGCAGTGAGGGACGCCCGGCGTAATTATGCAGCAGTTCCGCCAGTTCCTCTTGAAAGCCTGGATCATTTTGATAGTAGTTATAGGCCTCTTCTAGCTCAATTATGGCATTCATCAGCGTTTCAGGGATATACTGCCCCCCGTGGATGCCATAGTGCCCCTTTGACATTTTCGTCACTTCCTTTCTAGATACTGCGCCTTGCCAAGCTTGTCGTAGTCGATAGCTGCGAAGCTGCGGCTGCGATCTTTTGACAAACTCCCCATGCCTATAGGTCTGTATGTCCCTGCCCGTCGGCAGGCGAGCTGCAAGCGGGCAGGGGATTCTGTTTCATCGAAGGATACCAGTCTCTGCCTGTCGGCAGACAGGTAAGCCTTTCTGCCGACAGGCAGGCCGGTCTTACTCCAACTCCGTTAAGAGATCAAAAAAGCTTTTGCCCCAATGCAAGGGGCAAAAGCTATAAGCTTCTGCGGTACCACCCAAATTGACGATAAAATCGCCCACTTCTTTTGCATACCATCATATGCACCCTACTGATAACGGACAGGGTTCCCGTCGACATCTACTCCCTACAAGGTTTCGAGCCACCCTCGCAAGTCCATTCAGAATCATCTTTGTAACCGCATTCCCACCAGCTAGCGGCTCTCTGAGTACAGCCAATCATTCTTACTAGTCTCGCTCATCGGTTTATAGCTAAAGGTTAAAATTTAAATCATTTTAGCACCCCAGATTATTGTTGTCAATTATTATATTTGTCTAATTTTAGCTACATTTGTCTAAATTAGCTAGACGGGAACAGTATGTTTATTAGTTCAGCAGTGACAAGAACTCACTAATTGTCATACCAGATTTACGTATGAGGCTGCGAAGAGTTCCGCGGTCCAGTTCTTTGTGGTTAGGAATAGAAAGAGTATAAAATTCAAGTGGTTTGATGAGGATAATATGACTTCCTCTGCTTCTAGCTATCTGCCATCCAGCTTTTATAAAGGCTGAGACGGCTTGTCTTCCTGATATTACGGGGAGCGTAGCCATTAAAGTGCTACCTCCACCTCATCAGTATCAGCAAATATTGGCCATCCTTTTTCTTTGCGTACTTCTATGCAAAGCTCAATAGCTTCTTTAATATTAGCAATAGCCTCATCTCTGGTTTTCCCTTGACTGATACAGCCAGGTATAGCTGGGCATTCTGCTACTATCCACCCATCTTCACCAGGTTGAAACACAATGGTTAGTTTCATCTTTGATCACCCCTGTTTTTAGCCTTCCCTGTTATTACACTCACTATATGATACAAATGACGAAGCCTAAAAGCTCCGTCATTCATAACTTTCTCTGGCAGGGGTGGCAGGGATCGAACCCGCAACCAACGGATTTGGAGTCCGCTACTCTTCCAATTGAGCTACACCCCTATATCTTGTGTCTGTGCTGCATCCTTATTATAACGAAAAACAGGATTCGTGTAAAGAAAGGTTGAAAAATATTTTGGCTTATAATTTATTAACTACTCCAGTTATAGGCTATTGTGGCTTTAAAGCTCCGTCATTT
>DIQC01000052.1 GCA_002426495.1 Thermacetogenium sp. UBA5472 | reverse complement strand
TAACATTGATCACATCATGGAGCCGCAGTTCGGAAATCTTTATCACTGCTGTCACCTCCCTCATCATAATATATGAGGGAGGGTTGCATTTTGTTCATTATATCTCATTTTTAAATGCGACTACAAGTAAAATAGCATTGAACAATAAAATTTCTATAACCGATTTTCAGACAACAGCGAAGCTATGCCCCAACATCTCATTGCGAACCCTTATCTTTCGCCAAGTACCCGTCATCACTTTTTATCCAATCCAGCAGGCGAAACCTTAGGTCAACCTCACTTACATCACTCTTACCCTGCTGTGCCATTGTCTCTCGGACAGCAATGCTATCCTCACTCTCTGAGGCAGTTGCGGAGATATCAACGAAGCACAGGGGTGGAAAGAGTACACACCACCAATTGGCTCCCTTACCCTCACCGAGCACTACCCTCAGAGCTTCATATTCCCCTTGTTGCAGCACAACATCCCCATAGGCTTTAGGAGGAAAATTTGATTTACCCAGTTCTACACGCACCCCATAGGAATAACCGGCAGCGGCCACTGTCTCTTTGGCGACTGCGGCCAACTGGGTGCTGTTATCGGCAATGATTTTTCGGGCTTCCTGACTGGTCTCCGCTTCATTCAACTGCGGTTTTAAAACTTCAATCAAGCGATCCCTGACAATATATTTCACATGTTGGTCCTGTTCCTGATCACTATTCGCTACCACATGAAACCTGATCAGGTTATCTGTTGTAAATGCCTCTTTTGCTTGAACTCCAAGTGCCAAGGGAATGAAAAACGCCACTAACAAACAGAGCAGCAGAGTCATTTTCCTTTGCTGGAGCATGATATCCCTCCTAGATATATTTTTGCATATGATTTAAGGCCGCTTTCTCCAAACGTGAAACCTGAGCCTGTGATATTCCGATCTCTTCGGCTACCTCCATCTGTGTTTTCCCTTGAAAGAAGCGCATATTCAAGATCTTTTTCTCACGCTCAGTCAGTTTATCAAGAGCCTCGCTGATAGCAATATTCTCCAACCAATTTTGATCATTGTTTTTCTCATCACCGATCTGATCCATCACATAGATTGGGTCACCACCATCATGATAAATAGGTTCAAAAAGGCTGACCGGTTCCTGGATAGCATCCATAGCAAAGACAACTTCTTCCCTTGGCAGGTTAAGCGCTTTGGCAATTTCATTCAGTGAAGGATCACGGGAGTGTTTATTGAGCAGTGACTCCCGTACCTGAATGGCATGATAGGCGATATCCCTTAAGGATCGGCTGACCCTGATCGGATTATTATCCCGCAGATAACGCCGAATCTCTCCAATGATCATGGGGACTGCATAAGTCGAAAACTTTACATTCTGACTCAGGTCAAAATTATCGATGGATTTAATCAGACCTATACAGCCTACCTGAAAGAGATCATCCACATATTCACCCCGATTGGAAAATCGCTGAATAACACTGAGTACCAGACGCAGATTCCCTTTTATCATTTTTTCCCGGACAGTTGTATCGCCGGCGTGCATAGCCAGTAACAGTTCGTGCATTTGCTCACTGGTCAGAACAGGTAACTTTGCTGTGTTTACTCCACAAATCTCAACTTTGTTTGCCATTCCGTCTACTTCCTCCCCGGCAATCCTTTGATCGTTCTTAATTATTGCCGGGGATGCCACAAATTATACCGAACCATTATCAAATAACCATTAGAACTATAATAAGAGAGTTATAAAAAGAAAAAAGCGGAAACAGCTTTCGCTTGCTCCCGGCATAATAATTATCAGACAATTGTTTCAGGGGGAAATAATCAGGTTTTTACCCCATACAGCAGATATCCTTCCGCAAACGCTTGATGATTCGCTTTTCCAGCCGCGAAATATAGGACTGAGAAATTCCCAGCTGATCGGCAACTTCTTTTTGTGTTTTTTCCTTTGCTCCCCGCAGCCCAAAGCGAAGTTCCATGATTTTCTGCTCTCTGGGTGCGAGTCTGCTGACTGCGGTATGCAGCAACTTCCGATCCACTTCCTCCTCCAGATGACGGTAAATAACATCACTTTCCGTACCCAGAACATCTGAAAGCAGCAATTCGTTTCCATCCCAGTCGATGTTCAACGGTTCATCAAATGAGACCTCTGTTCTGGTCTTATTGTTTCTGCGTAAATGCATCAAGATTTCGTTTTCAATACACCTTGACGCATAGGTGGCCAACTTGATTTTACGCTGAGGCTTAAATGTATTAACAGCCTTGATTAAACCGATGGTGCCAATGGATACCAAATCCTCAATCCCTATCCCCGTGTTTTCGAATTTGCGGGCAATATAAACCACCAACCGCAGGTTTCTTTCAATGAGAGCATTCCTAACACTGACATCACCAGCCTCCAGCTTATTTAACAGTGACATCTCCTCATCACTGGTCAAGGGAGGAGGCAGTGCCTCGTGATTCCCCAGGTAATAAATATGAGACGGAACTTTAAAACGCCTTAGAACCCCTATCAACCATAAACGAACCCACCATAATAACGAACCATTTTCTCTCATCAGAATCCCCCCCAAATAATTATCAATTCGCAGCAACTTGAATCAGATCAGGATGGAGCAGTGCATGATAAGCCCCCCGGGGCGATAAACGCCTGTTATAGATACCGATGACAACATTTGTTTTGTGCAAACTTTCATTCCCAGTCAATACGATTATTTCATCTGGCCGGAAGCCAACCAACATTCCATGGCTCTTTCCTATTGTTGTAAAAGGTATCAGCCTAAAGGAAAAACCGCTTCCCTCCTCAGGAGTTATTTCAGTCAGTTTTGACAGATCCACTTCCCCGCTGTTGTCGATAATCTCTTGCAGCTCAGAGGGCAAATACCGTTTCAAGATACCATACTCAACGATAACCACCGGAGAGCCAGTCAAGGGATCTACCAGTTGGTTCCCGGTATCCACCAAACCGATTGCTTTGAGTTCTTTTCCTTGTATCCGAATAATTATAGGAACCTTTAATAGATCTTGCAGCACCGAATTTTTAAAATAAGCCACCCCGTATTTACCCATAATCGCCGCCGCAACTACAGCTATAAGCAGCCAGAGGTAGCTGAGGGGTAGATTATTGAACACACCTGTCAAGGTACTGCTGCCCACCATATAAATGATGCCGAGAACAGCTCCGCCAATTGTAAAGGCAACAAGATAAAAGTAGAAAACAACCTGGCCAAACTTTTTCCAAGAAAGAGGAACATATGCTGCTATGGCCATAATAATGGAAACTATAAATTTCATTTCTATACTAGACATATATTGAAGGTTAGGAAGTAAAACGAGAATACTATAGATTGCTCCAATGAGTGCTCCACAGAACAGCCGCCATATTGATACCCTGACCTGAGCCAACCTTGCCGCTGCCCAGAGAACTACAAAGTCCATTAAAAAATTGATTAAAAACAGCATATCCACATAAACAGCTGTGCTTCCAGGCATAACAACTCATCCTAATAAAATAATAGGTAAATATTATGTTCTCTCCATATATATGCCTAAAAACTGTCAGACATACCAGTAATATTATAATGGATCCACGCTAACAATTATGTCATAATATGGAAGCATTGAGCGATAAAAATGCCGAAAGCTGCTGCTTTCGAAATGTTGTTTTTGCGG
Source organism: Thermacetogenium sp. UBA5472 (assembly GCA_002426495.1). GTDB lineage: Bacteria > Bacillota > DSM-12270 > Thermacetogeniales > Thermacetogeniaceae > Syntrophaceticus. Next base: position 2,348 of record DIQC01000052.1, on the reverse strand, counting down.
GTTTCATTTACTCGTAACACTTGCTCTCTTGCTCTGCTTGAATAAGGTAATAATTACATGCTGGGACTAACCAACTCCCCATCTGTCACTAGTACAGTATAACAACATATGTAGCGGTTGACGTGGATCCAACCGCTACAGTGTATCATGCAAGAGGAACCGGCCCCGGCGCATCTAGCGTCGGCGTAGAAATGCCGGTATATCTAAATCATCAGAAGTGAAGGAATGCAGATCAACAACTGTATTTTCTGTTTTTTCTTGATTAACAGAATCAAACCCGGTAGCGATAACCGTTACCTTGATTTCCTCTTCAAGATCCTTATTGATCACCGCACCAAAAATTATATTGGCTTCTGGATCAGCAGCCTGGGAAATAATCTCTGCAGCCTCGTTCACTTCAAATAATCCTAAATCTGGGCCTCCGGTAATATTAAGGAGGACCCCTCGTGCACCCTCAATAGATGTTTCTAATAAAGGACTCGAAATAGCGATCTTAGCAGCTTCTGTTGCTCTGTTTTCACCTTTGGCACTGCCAATTCCCATTAAAGCTGTACCTGTTTCCAACATGATAGTTTTAACATCAGCAAAGTCCAAATTGATCAATCCGGGCACAGCGATCAGGTCAGATATGCCCTGCACTCCCTGCCGTAGAACATCATCTGCTATACGGAAAGCCTCATTGATCGAAGTTGACTTGTCCACTACCTGCAGCAAACGGTCATTAGGAATCGTAATCAAGGTATCCACTTTGCTTCTCAATTCCTGGATCCCCGTCTCAGCCTGGTTCGCCCGTTTCCTTCCTTCGAATGTAAAGGGACGGGTAACCACACCGACTGTGAGTGCGCCGATCTCTTTAGCCACTTCAGCGACAACAGGAGCTCCACCAGTTCCGGTTCCGCCTCCCATGCCCGCTGTCACAAAAACCATATCAGCCCCTTCCAGGGCCTGCATCAATTCGTCACGACTCTCTTCTGCGGCTTTATTCCCAATATCCGGATCAGCACCTGCTCCCAGCCCCTTAGTGAGTTTTGAACCAATTTGAATCTTATGCTCAGCTTGAGACAAATTCAGAGACTGGACGTCCGTATTCACAACCAGAAATTGAACGCCCTGAAGCTCAGCCTGAATCATTCTATTGACAGCGTTTCCTCCTCCGCCGCCAACACCTATTACCTTAATCTCGGCAAACCTGCTTGTGTCTACCTCCATTTCCAACATACCCTACCATCCCTCGCTTCTTAAAAAAGATCTTGAAACCATTGCTTAACCTTACTAAACAAAGCTTTCACTGATAAAGCATCCTCATGCTCTTCTGTTACATATTGGCGTCTGCTACCATACATCAGCAACCCCACGCCTGTAGCATATTCCGGACTGTCAACAACATCAGCCAGACCGCTAATCCCATCTGGATAGCCCACTCTGACCGGTTTTTCCAGGAGATCTACTGCCAATTCGACAATACCCTGTGTGAGAGCGGTCCCTCCGGTCAGGACAACTCCTCCGGGCAGCATCCCCGTATAGCCGGAACTATCCAACTTATTCTTTACAAGGCCAATGATTTCCTGCACACGAGGTTCAATGATGCTGGCAATCATTTTTTTTGATACCCTGAAAGTATCCCTGCCTCCTACACTGGGAACATCCACAAACTCGTTGTCCGATGTCAAGGCAGGAAGTGTCCCTCCATGCTCCTTCTTAATAATTTCCGCTTGTGTCAACGGTGTTCTCAAACCAACTGCCAGGTCACTGGTAATGTAATCCCCACCTATCGGTAAAACCGCTGTATACCACAATGTTCCCTGGTCAAAAAGAGCGATATCGGTTGTACCGCCCCCTATATCGACTACCACTACCCCCAATTCTTTTTCTGCTGCATAAAGCACAGCTTCTCCAGAGGCATAACCGTTTAATACCAGCTCCCAGGGTTGAAAACCCGCACGCTCACAGCATTTGATAATGTTCTGTAAAGCGGCATTTACAATGGTCACAATATGAGTTTCCACTTCCAATCTTGACCCAATCATACCCACAGGGTCAAGAATATTTTCATTTCCATCAACAAGATACTGGCGGGGAATAACATGGATAATTCTGCGATCATGAGGAAGAGCAATTACTCGTGCCGCTTGAAGAACCCTCTCTACATCTTCTGGCATTATTTCCTGATCGGAAGCGGAAACAGCAACAACACCGCGGTTATTAAGGGAGGAGACCGTGAGCCCAGTAATTCCCACATATCCCCCCTCAATTTCACGACCGCTCATCTGCTCCGCTTTCTCAATAGCTGCCTCAATAGCATGCACTGTGTTTTCAATATCAATAACATTGCCCTTGCGGATTCCGGA
>DIQC01000100.1:2987-4679 GCA_002426495.1 Thermacetogenium sp. UBA5472 | reverse complement strand
GATAATCCTGTCATACTCTTTATAGAAGATACGCATGTAATAATAGCTCAGATTCTCTTTGCCGGAACAAACAGCTTTATCCCTGACGTCTTTCATCTTCAGAAGCAGGTCAATCATCTCCTGCGGCCAGGTTTGTTTCGGTTGGTTTTCAATAACCCCTGTCAATTCCCTAAGAAGATGAGCACAACATAAGGCATGCTGGATGCCACCATATCTCCAATATGGCATCCAGCAGTCATGTAGCGCAATCCCCTTAAACTCAGGAAGGACACCAGCCGCATCCATACCCTCCTTACCGCGCTTTTCGGATACGGTAAGATAGGTGTAGTATTCATTTGAAGCATTATGGAACCACATGGTTTTTTTATCAACCCGAGAACCTGTTTCATCAAAGTGGTTTACCGTTGAGGAGACCACTGCTTGGCGGATGTGCTCCACGGTATCTGTCAGCTTGCCTGCTAAGCCCATTACCATACTATGGATAGTCCCGGTGCTGATTGGGACGCCAAATAAGGCCCTCAGTATTTCATGAGTTCGTTTGATGCTGACCATTCCGATAGTATTAAGGGATACAGCAAGTGCTTCCAGATTATTACCGTATTGCATGGTTGAGGCTATATTGTCAGGGAATGTACCGCTAATAATCTTGTTGTTTTCCTTCATGCATTGGAAAGAAAGGGAACAATGTTGGATAACCTTGGTATTCACAACAATATCTACCTCGTACCGTTTTTCGGCAACCCCACAGGATATGCATTTCCCGGCGTTAAAGCAACCAATGCATTTGGCAGGGACGTGGTTAACTGTTTCATCCGGTGATTGGGTAATTGATAACCCTTTTCCCTTATGACCTTCCTGACCACCCTGCTTTTTACCGGAAGGCTTCCGTAGACTCTTAGGCGACGGCTTCTTCAATCCATCACTGGAAGGTGGCTTGGAACTATTCTTGCTATTTTTGTTAAGCTATTCCCCCAATACCGCATTTTCGGCAGAAAGTTTGGCAACAGTTTCGGTTAACTGATTAATGGTTCTGGTTTGCTGCTCAATGGTGACGGTTAACCGATCGATTTTTTCATGCATTTTTTGGATAGACTCAAACACAAAACCATTGTTCATACCAGCAGCTCCCCTCCATTTTTTGATACTATAAGTATACCATAAAAACATCGTAAAAGCTAGTGTTCATGCGGGTTTGAACCACTTGGTGAATTGAAAAGGTAACTTCCAGAGTAGGAGGCCCCTGCTGGAACTTACCTCTGCAGCAAATTCCAGTATATGGATTGCCAAACTAAGTTCCAGAATTCATAATCATTGTGTACCGCCTAAAGGAGACAATGATTGTGAGTAGAAAACACCTTCACGACAATACCCATTTGACTTTAGAACAGAGGAAGATAATCCAGGCCGGAATTGAAAACGGCTCCACAAAAGCCGCTATTGCACAGACCATTGGAAAAGATGCAACCACTGTTGCTAAAGAGATCAGGAACCATCGCAAGTTCAAGGCGCGCAATACATTTAATTACCCCGTTGTGTGTGCCAAAATGAAAACTTGCACAAAGAAGCCCTGCTTTAATAAATGTGAGGAGCATGAAGAACCCAAATGCAATCGTCGTGATAAATCCCCAGGTGCATGTAACAAATGCAAGGATAGCACTAAGTGTCGCTTGGACAAGTATATCTACGACGCCG
>DIQC01000100.1:0-2721 GCA_002426495.1 Thermacetogenium sp. UBA5472 | reverse complement strand
ACCAGAAGAACGCAACGAAATCGGCAATATCATCGCACCTTTGATGAAGCAGGGACAAGCTGTCCATCAAATACTTTCCGCTCATCCCGAGATCAAGCGGAGCGAGAGGAGTATGTACACCTATATTGAAAACGGCGTTTTCAAAGAATTCGGTGTGGATAATTTCTCTCTTAAAGAGCAGGTCAACCGAAAGAAACGGTTCAGTAACAAGTATAAGAAACGTAAGGAGCCTGCAAATTACGAGGGAAAGAAGTATGAGGACTATCTACGTTTCCTTTCGGAAAATCCCGCAACGCCTGTGGTGGAAATGGATACTGTCTATAACAGCCCTCATGGTCCGTATATACAAACCTTTCTGTTTGTGAAAAAAGCTTTCATGATAGGGATTTTGCACACAGAAAAAACCAGTGAGAGCATGGCAAGAGGCATAGATAAGCTCCAGAAAATGCTCGGCGGAGAGTTATTCTCAAGGCTATTCCCGGTTCTGTTGACCGACCGAGGCTCTGAGTTTGAGAAATCCCAAATGTTTGAGCTGGACGCATCTGGCAATACCCGGCTTAATAGCTTCTACTGTGATGCGATGCAGTCTAGCCAAAAACCCCATGTTGAAAACAATCATAATTATATGCGTGATATTATCCCAAATTCTTACCCGTTAGACAGTCTTACTCAAGACAAGGTTGACCTTATGTTTTCACACATTGATTCAACTCCCCGACTGTCACTCGAAGATAAGTCTCCTTATGAGGTGTTTTGCTTCTTTTACGGGAAGGGAGCAGCAGAGCGTCTCAACATCAGCGAAATTCAGCGTGACGATGTTGTGCTAAAGCCAGGACTCATTTTTAGTGGGAGAAAACCGGCTACTCCCTAGTCTTTGCGGTATTAACTTCCGGCGGTACACGAACAGAATTTTCCCTTTCTAACTTGTGGAACTTAGTCTAGCATTTTTTAAAAAACGAAGATCTACGAGTTTGTTTGCTATACCCATTTTTAAGGTGATAGAGCACAGGATCGCTCCTTTTCACACCTTTAGTGTCCAAAATAGCACGCTCTAACCTTTCTCCCACCGTACTTTCGGGAAATTAGTTGTGCAATTTTTCGAGCCGCTTCTACTCTGGAAGTTACCTTTTCAATTCACCTTTTTTACCCCTCTTGAACCACTTTTTTAATGCTTTTTTTAATGGGGATAGCTAATGAATATCTGTGATGGGACTTCGCTATAAAATGTTGCTCACTTAAGTACCCAAACTAATGAGCGACTGAACAGTCACAAAAGATCTTTATATCGAAAACTCCTATATGAAAGTCCCAAAAAACAGTCTTAGCTAGCTGGAAGCTTCAATGCCTCACATAAAGAAAAAAGCGCCGTGACCCTAAAGGAAGCCCATGACGGCATAATTTAAACGGAACGAGCACCCAAAATCTGCCCGGTCCTTAAAACTTCGGCAACGAATCCGGCCTTATCATACGCAGAATCCAAAAGTATTGGTTCTATATCCGCACTTATGTGACGGCGGAGCCTATACAATTGTTTTGAGGTTTCAAGGTAATCCCCGGTGAATCCGTTTAGGATGATGGCAATATCAATGTCGCTTTCGTCGTTGGCGGTTCCCTTAACTTGAGAGCCGAAAAGAACAATCGCTTGCGGATTTAGGATCTTTCTGACCTCCTCGGCATACAATTCCGCCATATTTATAACCGTTGCTTTATCCAGCATAGCAGACCCTCCGTTTCCGCCAAGATAGCCTCGCAACGCTCGGATGTTAGTATTTCAGCTAGTTTTTCCTTTTGCTCTGGGTAGCGTGCGGCAATATTCAGCGGGTCAAGTGTGTCTAGTAGATCCTTCTGATCATCATCCATAATGTCAAAAATGTCGCTAAGCTGCGCTAGCTTCATCAGCCCGTGGATTTTAGGCGGAAAGGAATCATTACCCGCGATCACTGCTTTTAATGCTTTTTCTATGGTTTGATGGCACATGAACCCCACATAGAGATAACGTCCCGTCCGGAGCATTGCCCGCGCGGTTTCAATATCATATTCGGCTAACTCAACCCAATACTGCGTTTTATCATTCATTCATTATACCTCCTTGCTAGATGTAGCAGAGGGCAGCAAATCTGATTCAACAAAGGTAATTTTGTTTCCGTCATCTCCGGTAATCGCCAATTCACAATCAAGGCAGGTCGCTACCCTGATCAAGTCGGCGGCCGAAAAGCTTCCTCTATACAGTTTATTACTAAGAGCCTGCGTTGAAATCCCCAGATACTCCGCCAGATCTCCATTTCCTTTACGCCGGATTTTCATTAAAGCCTTTATTTTGTCCGATATAGCCATAGCCATTCCTTTCGATATTGAATTATTTTTCTCTCCATATTCCTATATTATGATTATAACGTATTTGATTATATGCGTCAATTTATAAGCCAACAATTCCCCGAAATTCAACCCGTAAACCCTTCTCATTTCATACTTTCTGGAAATTAATTCCTCGCTTTTTACCCCGCTTCTACTCTGGAATAAGTTTTATCACTTTACCTTACTGAGTTCTATCTTGCATTTTTCGATAAGATGATACCAAAATAAAAACCTTAATCCCCCAGCTATGCTGGGGAGAATAGAGTGAGCAGTAGTGTTACGTCTGTAATAAAAAGGCCTCCTATGGTAAAATGATATTGGAATCGAAAGCCAATATCAGAACATAGGAGGTGGTCCTTACGGACA
>DIQC01000054.1:13872-14899 GCA_002426495.1 Thermacetogenium sp. UBA5472 | reverse complement strand
TTTTTTAGATCAAAAATGCAACGGAACTGTCCCCGTTGCACTTTTTTTGCTTCCTGGGTTCTCAATCACGGGACCAATCACAGGAACCGTCCCCGTGATTGGTCCCGTGTTCGCCAAATAAATAAAAAAGGCTATTGACATTAACGTAACGTAAACGTTTATAGTATTGCTGTGAGGTGAGGAACCCATGGAATACACAGTGAAAAAATTGAGCAGGTTGGCGGGTATCAGTACCAGAACACTCCGCTATTACGACGAGATAGGCATTCTTAAGCCCGCGAGGATTAATTCATCTGGATACCGAATATATGGTCAAACTGAGGTTGATAGGTTGCAGCAAATTCTTTTTTATAAAGAGCTTGGGATAAGCCTGGATAATATTAAGAATATAATTAATGCACCTTCTTTTGATAAATTAAATTCACTTAAAGAGCACCGCGAAGAACTATTTGAAAAAAGAAAACAATTAGATTTGTTAATAGCTAATGTTAATAAAACTATCACAGCGTTGACGGAAGGGGGGATTACAATGACAGACGAAGAAAAATTTGAAGGTTTCAAACAGAAGATGATTGATGATAATGAGAAAAATTATGGTGAAAAAGTTAGAGCAAAATATGGTGAGGAAAAAATCAATAAATCAAATGAAATGCTCAAAGGAATGACCGAAGAACAATATGCTGAGTGGCAAAAACTAGGCATCGACGTAATGGACACTCTGAAAGAAGCTATGGCTGCTGGCGGCCCAGCCAGTGAACTTGCTCAGAAAACTGCATACTTGCATCGACAATGGCTTCGGTTTACTTGGGATAGCTACACTAAAGAAGCCCATGCAAGACTTGCTCAGATGTATGTGGATGACGAGAGATTTGCCAGCTATTATGATCAGCAGCAGTCCGGTGCGGCAGTATTTTTGAGAGATGCTATTCTAATCTATACTGGTAAGAACAAATAACGTATCTTAAAATAACTTTTATAAGAACTGCTCCCCAGAAGAAATGAGGGGCAGTTTTTATTAGTGATGATT